>JACQUH010000153.1 GCA_016210375.1 Chloroflexota bacterium | reverse complement strand
GTGTACAACCCTTGCTCGTGAGCATACTGGGTCGCTTTGATAGTGGTCTCAATGGCCCTTTCCAGAGGCCATTTGTAAGCATACTCGATGATATGCTCCGAGGATGGTACCTCCATGACCACGCCCTTCACGCCGGCGTCTACAGCTCTCTTTACGTCCTCTACCATGCACCGGGAGAAAGCGAAGACCTCGGCATTCAGGCCCATTTTGGCTATTACCTTAATGGCTTCGGCGTCGGAAGGGGATACGGCCGGCATTCCAGCTTCGATGCGATGAACCCCAGCCTCGTCCAGCAAGGCGGCGATACGAATCTTATCGTCCTTGGTAAACTCTACGCCGGCCTGTTGTTCGCCGTCGCGTAGCGTCACGTCATGAATCTTTACTTTCGATGGGAACCCCCAACCCTTCTTGACCTCTGGGAGAAAGTTCCAGGGGCTGGTGAACCACTTGTCGGTCTTCCACGGCTGTGCCATTGCGTTCTCCTTTGCGCTCGCTCTGCGCTCAGGATAGGCATCCTTATGTCAGAGTCGGCGCTGAACTTGGGGACTTGTCGGAGCGGCTGCAGTATACTCCCCACAAAAACGATGGTCAATGGAACGAGTACACCCATTTTCAAATATCGTTTCCCTCTGGTATACTCCAGACGCTTGGCAAAGGGTGCGTGGCACCTTAGGTCTGGCGGTCTGCAAGAAGTCTAAGGAGGTGAATCCATGAAGCTTGTGATGTTCAACGACTTCCGGGTTGGCGTTGTGCGGGCCAACTCCGTGGTGGAGGTGACTGATGTGATAAAGGACATCCCTCACATCAACTCTGGACAGCTCATGAATGGCCTAATCGAGCGCTTTGGCCAGTACAAGGCCAAGATCGACCAGAAGGTGGCTTCGTCGCCGGGCGTACCTCTGAGCAGCGTGCTGCTGAGGCCGCCAGTTCCCAGGCCACCGAAAATGGTGTGTATGGCCGTCAACTATCTGGAGGGCATCAGGACCGAGCCAGCGCCTATCAACGCCTTTTTGAAGGCTCCCACTGCTGTCATAGGCGATGGCGACACTTTGGAGCTGAGCAAAGAGAACGCCACCGTTTTTGAGCAGGAAGCAGAGCTGGGCATGGTCATTGGCAAGCGGGCCACCAAGGTTGCGGCCTCCGACTGGCACCAGTATGTCTTTGGCTACGTCAACTTCATAGACGGGTCCGCCCGTGGACTGGGTGCTCCTCCCATGGACAGTTTCTTTCCTTCCAAGTCCCAGTACACCTCCGCTCCCATCGGCCCCTACCTGGTGACCGCCGACGAAGTGCCTCACCCTCAGAACCTTCAGGTTCAGCTGTGGGTCAACGGCAAGCTGCGGCAGGACTTCAACACCAGCGACATGGGCCACAAGATTCCCCGGCTCGTTGAGTGGATATCCGCTGTCACCACGCTGCTGCCAGGCGACGTGGTAGCCACGGGGACCGACCACCGGGGCCTTGGCCCCCTTCATGACGGCGACTCCATTGAGATGGAGATAGAAGGCCTGGGCCGTCTGCGCCTGAAGGTGCGTGACATCTATCAGCGCCAGTGGGTGCGGGAGACCCGTCGGGAGCGCCAGGCCAGGGGCGAGCCCCCTCAGGCCCAGAGGATATTCTAATCTCCGTAACGGCGGCCCAATGAAAGGAGCGACAAATGAAGCTGGTGTTCTTCAACGACTTTACCCTTGGGGTGCTAAAAGGCAATATGGTGCATGATGTCTCCGCTGCGGTGGAGGAGGTGCCCCACGTGACGCCCCAAGACCTCATCCAGGGCGTTATCTACCACTTCGGCACCCTGCGCAGCAAGATAGAGGCCGCGGCCGCTAAAACCCGGGGCATCCCTCGAAGCCAGGTGCATCTCCGCTCTCCCTTGCCCCGTCCCTCCCTGATGGTAAACATGGCCGCAAACTACCGTGAATTCGGGGTCAGGCCGCCACAGCCTATCAACGCCTTCCTGAAGTCCCCTGAGTCCGTCATAGGCGACGGCGATACCCTCGTGCTACCGCCGGATAAGGCTGCCATCTTCCACCACGAGGCAGAGCTGGCTGGCGTCATTGGCAAGCCTGCACGTAACGTCAGCGCCGCCGACGCCTACGACTACATCTTCGGCTACGTCAACTACGTTGACGGCTCCGCTCGCGGCCTGGGCGGCGGCTCCTTCTACTGGGGCAAGTCCTGGGACACCTTCTGCCCCATGGGCCCCTGCCTGGTCACCGCCGACGAAATCAAAGACCCGCAAAACCTCCATGTGCAAATGTGGTGCAACGGCGACCCCCGCCACGACTACAACACTAGCGATATGGGCCACAGCATCCGCCGCTGCGTGGAGTACGCCACCCACATCACCCTGCTGGAGCCCGGCGACATCATCGCCTTTGGCACCAACCACCAGGGCATCGGCGCTATCCAGGACGGCGACATCGTGGAGATGGAGATAGAGGGCCTGGACCGCCTGACCTTCCGCGTCCAGGACGACCTCCATCGGGAATGGCCTCGGGGCATTGACCACGAGATGGCCGACCGCGTAGCTGGCCGCACCCCGCCTCCGGCGGCTGCCCCCAGACGGTAGGAAGGGTTCTGCTTGATTGGGTGTGTTCTACATGTCCCCCCTACTGATGGGCATTCACAATTGACCTAACCCCCTTAGTCCCCCTTCCCCTGGGGGGAAGGGGGACAGTAAATGTGCCTATCTGGGCACGGCGGAGCCGTGCCCAGATAGGCACAAGAATCCCATACCTGGCACTGAAGTGCCAGGGCATGCTCATCGCCACCCCCTGGCAAGGGGAACCGCAGGAGGCAGGCCGTTGACAGGCCAGCGGCTCCAGCCGGAAGGCTCATGGAGCCTGGGCGACCCTATCGGGGCGTCGCTTCCAACTGCGAACGTCACCACTGCGAGGAGAGGGAGTCCCGAGGCGCTCGGGACTCCCTCGGCAGTCTCAGGAGGTACAGCGCCCATGATCCAAGAACCTCAGCAGCAGGAGGAGCCATACCGCCGTGCCATGGTGGTGGTGGCCCACGCCGACGACGCCGAGTTCGGTTGCTCCGGTACTGTGGCCCGGTGGTGCCGCCAGGGCATGGAGGTGGTGTACGTCCTGGTCACCGATGGCAGCAAGGGCACGGGTGACCGGGGCCTGACCCCGGAGCGGCTGGCGGAGATCCGCCGCGAGGAGCAGATAGCCGCGGGCAAGATCCTGGGCCTCAAAGAGGTGGTGTTCCTCAACTACCCGGATGCCTACCTCCAGCCCACCCTGGAGGTCCGCCGCAGCATCACCCGGGAGATCCGCCGCCACCGGCCCGATATCCTGATCACCTTGAACCCCACCCGCACCCTCTCAGGCAACGGGTACATTGGGCACCCCGACCACTTTGCCGCAGGGGAGGCGGCGCTCTCGGCTGTTTTCCCTGCCGCCCGCGACCACCTCACCTTCCCAGACCTGCTGAGGGAGGGCCTGGAACCCCACAAGGTGCGGGAGGTCCTGATCATCGGCCACGACCATCCCGACAAGTGGATTGACGTGACGGATACCATGGAGGTGGCAACCCAGGCATTGCTCGCCCACGCCAGCCAGATCGGCCCCGAGGCGGCGGAGCGTATCAAGGAGTGGCGACGACAGGCAGGCAGAGAGGTCGGCGTCGCCTACGCCGAGGCCTTCAAACAGTTCATCCTGCGATAGCCAATGAATATTGCTTCTATGAAGAACTGTTTTGCGGCCAAGCCGAAAACAGTTCTTCATATTCCTCTTCTCCCTCTTCCCGATGCGGGAAGGGAGAATGCTTTTGCTAGCGCAATCCAGCACACCCCACCCACTGACATCGTGGAGCGCGAGGCCTGGGACTGCTCGCGCTAAAGAGGTGTCCCTCTCATCGGTACCTGCAAGTGCAACACCCGTGAACGGCTTGTATTCGGACCGCGTTGCCATTGAAGAGGGTGAAATCTGGCTCGCCTTGTTGAGCCAGATTTCACCCTCTTTCTTCTTCGGGCTAGGGAGTGGCGGGTTGGCGTAGGTTGAGAGCGAGAGTTGCCTATGCGCAGACCCTACTCAATGGGCAGAGAAGCCATCTCCACCGTAACCGTGGTCCCCTTCCCCACCTCGGAGTGAAGGGACAGCGTAGCCCCCAGGAGCCGCGCCCTCTCCTGTATTCCCAGGATGCCCAGCTTGGACATGGGAGGCGGTCCTTTGATCAGACCCGCGGCGTCAAACCCCTTCCCGTTGTCCCGCACGCTCATGCTAAGCCGGCGGCCCCGGCATTGCAGGGACACAACTACCTCCCTTGCCTGGGCGTGCTTGGCCGCATTGTAGAGCGCCTCCTGAGCTATGCGCCACAGCAGCAATTGGGTCTGGGGAGGAAGCTCAGGAAGGGCCCCATGGACTTCCACCCTTCCCTGGCAGCCGTCGTGGTTGAAAAGCTCGTCGGCAAGCCACTCCAGGGCAGCGACAAGCCCCATGTCGTCCAGAATACGGGGGCGCAGGGCCTGGAGAACACGCCTCAGCTCTACTCCTGCGCCTGCCGCTATCTCGTGTATCCGGCGCAACTCCAGAGCCGTGTCGCTGCTGCTCTGCCTCTCTACGCCTGAGGCAAGCTGGTCCAGCCGCTGCGAGAGGAGGTAAAGGGATTGGAGCGTCTCATCGTGGAGGTCACGAGCCGTCTGCTGGCGCTCATTCTCCTGGGCAACTATTATCCGCTGAGTGACAGCCCGGGCATCTGCAACCCGTTTGCGTTCAGACATGGTGACCCAGACAAACAGGCCCCCAGTGACAGAAACGCCCGCCGTTTGCAGCAACGCCTGGACCAGGTCTCCCGGCCCCAGGAACGCCCTGGGCGCCATCACCACCATGGCCGTGCCCAGCACAACCAGACCTCCCCTTTCCCCAAACACCACGCTTCCATAAATGATAGGCAGCAGGAACAGTATGCGCTCCAGGGTTTGCCTGTTGACCGGCGGGATGGGCGTCCTGGCGGCGGCCATGGACAGAAGGGGAAGCCGGTCCCCGTAGTGAAGAAGAACGCTCACCAGGAGGATCGTGAGCAGGAGCCATATGTGGATCCTGCGGTTGGGGATGCACAGTCTGTGAACAAGGGCCAGGGTGTTTGCGTACCAGTTGCCCTCCGGCCCGGGTACTACTGCCTCGGAACCCGCCCCGTGATACAACAGCTTCTCCACAAGGCGTCTTCTCAGCGTCAGTGGCATGACTAATGCGCGCCGCTGGCCACGGGCCGCTCCTCCGGCCCGGACACGGCAGCGCCATGGCCGCCCACATCGCCCTCCTCCACCACTCCCTGCGATTCCCCCTGCCCCGCCCTTTCGCTGCTGTCCCCAGACTCCCTAGAGGACTCCACGTCCACCCAGCCCCGACGCAGGGCTTCCAGGACGGCTTCCGTGCGGGAGGCAACCCTCATCTTGGCAAAGATGCTGACCAGGTGAGACTTCACCGTGGACGTGATAAGGCAAAGCTCGGAGGCGATCTCCTTGTTGCTTTTACCCCGCGCAACCAGTTGCAGTATCTCCGTTTCCCGGGGAGTGAGGCCTTCGCCGCCGTCGGGCGAGGCAGCCGTCGAAGCGCTTCCCTTTACTGCCCGGGCCAGCACTCTGGAGGCCACCGCAGGGTGCAAGACCGACTCTCCGGCGCGGATGGCTCTCAAAGACTGGACAACCTCATGCGCCAGGGCGCTCTTCAGCAGGTACCCCGCCGCCCCCGCCTCCAGGAGACCGAGGATGTACCGGTCATCCTCGTAGGCCGAGAAGATCACCACGGCAGTGGAAGGGCTGATCTTCTTGATCTGCCTCATGGCCTCAATGCCGCTGATACCGGGCATCACCACATCCATGAGGACGATATCTGGCTTCAGAGCCTGGACCTGCCGAACAGCCTGCAAGCCATCCCCCGCTTCGCCCACCACCTCTATGTCCGGCTCGTGCCTCAGCAGGTTCCGCAGTCCATCCCTCATGACAGGATGGTCGTCCACCAGAAGCACTCTCGCGGCATCCACCTTTATCACTCCTCCTCTTGGCTGAATCAGCCAACCCTCGCACCTCCTCATCATACCCCTTTGTGAATAAAATCGCAAACTGTTTCCCCTTGACGTCGGCCTGGATTCCCCAGGCCAGTACTAAAGTACGAGGCCCTGACCCATGGGAGTAGACCTTTGGTTGTAGGGCCTTCCAACCTGAGGACACCCCTTTTCCAAACCAACGGCAGATGTCAGAAACCCGTGCACGGTGCAAACTCTACCTCGTAAGGCAAGCAACGAACAAGGGAGAAATCATGAAAGACAAGTTGCTCATATTCCAGGGGAACCCTTGCACCATGAGGCTAGACGATCCCACCGTCCAATCCCTGGCCGACTTGAAGGACCACGGCCTGGAAACGTGCCGGTACTATGGCGATCCCAGGGAGTGCTCCCTGCCCCGCTATGGTTGCGTGCGAGTGGCCGGGCTCAAGGTGGCCCGCTACGTCCTGTTGTTTTACTCTGAGGCGTCCGAGCGAACAATCGCCCTGGAGACAGAGGAGTTCCGCCAGAGGGCGCCCTTGCCGCCAGACCAGCTAGAGGCCTACGTGGACACCCCGGAGTACCTCTATCGGCGCATCACCGATCCAGCCCTGGTGGTCCAGCGCGTGGGCGAGTATGCCAGGGCTGTCCTGAGCCTGAAGCCCGGCGAGAGAGTCTTCCGTGGCATTGAGGAGCCCGAGCCGCTTCCTGCCGCGCCAGGGCTGGGCGTTCCTGCACCCGCGAAGGCCAGGGCCCAGATGGTCGGGACCCCATAGTCGCATCTTTGATACCAACATGCTGACTGCCCCGGCGGTCCGTTCGCGGAGCAACTATCAGGCTGAAAGGCGGTTGGTATGAGTTCATTCAATGGCAAGGTGGTAGCACGTTCCAGCCGCCGAATCGGCGGAGCGAACAACCTGGCGCCCAGGGCGCAATGGGCTGCCCTTCCCAGAACGTGGGTATCCCTGAACCAGGTGCGCATCGCCAGGGCCACTGCCTTCATGGAGATCGCGCTGACCCTCACCGGTCTTGCCCTGAGCCTCTTCATGCTCATGCACCTGGGGCTCCTCTTCAGCATCCTGCTGGGGAGGACCTCCATGGATGCTCTGGCCCGCTTCCTGGAACGCTACTTCCTCCTCCAGATTGGCGCTTCCTTCCTGGTGCTCTTTCTGGTGATGCACGTCATGCTGGTGATGAGAAAAGTCCCCACCACTCTTACCAGGCAATGGGCCATGCTGCGGCACATGCGCGCCATGAAGCACTGGGATACCTGGACATGGGCTTTCCAGGGGGTAAGCGGGATCGCCCTGCTAGTCCTGGTTGCCATACACATCTGGGTGGTCCTCACCGACCTGCCCGTCCAGTCCGCCAAGAGCGGCGAGCGAGTCTTCCAGATATACCTCTGGTTCTACATCCCCCTGGTGGTCCTGGTGGAAAGCCACCTCAACGTTGGGCTTTACAGGGCAGCGGCAAAATGGCACGTCCTTTCCCGCCGGCTGGCCCACCCAATCCTCCTGGTCTTCACTGGCATGGTCCTGGGCCTGGGCGTCGCCATCCTTGTTACCTTCTATAGAGTTGGAGCAAGCCTGTCATGATCAATACAGACGTCCTGGTAATTGGCGCAGGCCTTGCCGGGGAGAGGACAGCCATAGAGCTAGCCTCGCAAGGCTTCCAGGTCATTATCATCTCCCTGGTCCCGCCAAAGCGCTCCCATTCCACGGCAGCCCAGGGCGGAATGCAGGCTGCCCTGGGCAACATGGCCAAGAGCCAGGGAGACTCCACCGACATCCACTTTGAGGACACGGTGAAGGGCTCGGACTGGGGCTGCGACCAGGACGTGGCGCGCCTCTTCGTAAACCTGGCGCCCATAGCCGTCCGCCAGACCGCCGCCTGGGGTGTCCCCTGGAGCAGGGTGGAGCCAGGCCCCAGGAAGCTTCCCGATGGCGAGGTGGTGCAGGAGCTGTTGGAGAAGGAGGGCCTCATCGCAGCCCGCGACTTCGGCGGTACGAAGAAGTGGCGCGCTTGTTACGCATCCGATGGCACGGGACACGCCCTGGTCTATGCCATGGACAACGTCACCCTTCAGTTGGGCATAGAGGTGCATGACCGCGCCGAAGCCCTGGCCCTCATCCATGACGGCCAGCGTTGCTACGGGGCCGTGGTCCGAGACCTGCGCACCGGCGAGCTCAGAGCCTACCACGCCAGGGCCACCGTCATCGCCACAGGCGGACACGGCCGCATCTACGGCCACTCTACCAACGGCATCATCAACGAAGGCACCGGCATGTCCATTGCGCTGGACACCGGCGTTGTCCCCCTGGGCAACATGGAGGCCGTCCAGTTCCACCCCACAGGGGTTGTCCCCGGCGACATCCTGATCAGCGAGGCCTGCCGGGGCGATGGGGGCTACCTGCTGGACAAGAACGAGCACCGCTTCATGCCAGACTACGAGCCTCAGAAAAAGGAGCTGGCCTCCCGGGATGTGGTCAGCCGCCGCATGGTCCAGCACATGAGAAAGGGCTTCGGGGTGGAAAGCACCTACGGCCCTCACCTGTGGTTGGACATCAGGCACCTGGGCAAGAAGCACATTGAAGTCAACCTGCGGGAGATAACCTCTATCTGCCGCGACTTCCTGGGCGTAGACCCCGTCCGCAAGATAGTTCCAGTCAGGCCAACGCAGCACTACAGCATGGGGGGCGTCCGCACCAACATTGCGGGCCGGGCCCATGGACTTGCCGGCCTCTACGCCGCTGGCGAGGCCTCCTGCTGGGACCTCCACGGCTTCAACCGGCTGGGCGGCAACTCCGTCGCCGAAACCGTTGTCGCCGGTACAGTGGTCGGCAAGAGCATCGCCCGCGACCTGGAGTGGCTGGATTTTCCCTACTCCGAGCAGGCGGTTGCCGCTATGGCCGAGGACACAACCCAGATGGTGCAAGAGAGGATTCTGCGCCTCAGGGCGGGCGGTAAAGAGTACGTGTACGACCTGCGCAACCAGATGTCCAACGTGCTCATGGAAAAGGTCGGGGTCTTCCGCAAGGGCGCGGAGTTGCAAGAGGCCGTTGACGAGCTGGCGGAGCTTTGCCAGAGGTCAAAGCACCTCGGCCTGCGCTCCAGTGGAGTGGGGGCCAACCCCGAGGTTGCGGCGGCCCTCCGGCTGCCCGGCATGGTCCGCCTCGCCTTCCTCATTGCCTACGGGGCGCTGAAGCGCACCGAGAGCCGGGGCAGCCACGCCAGGGAAGACTACCCCTTCCGCGACGACATCCACTGGCTGAAGAGGACCCTGGCCCGGTGGGCTCCCGGGGCAGACCTCCCCACCCTGGACTATGAGCCCGTGCGCATTACCGAAATGCCTCCCGGGGACAGAGGCTATGGCGAAAGCAAAGTGCTAGCAGTGGAGGAGAAGGTCCGTGCCTAACAGAAAGCTCACATTCCGGGTCTTCCGCCACAATCCCTACGACCCGCAGTCTGCTCCCCGGGTGCAGAAGTACGAGATGCAGGAGACTCCCAGGCTCACCCTCTATGGCGCCCTTACCCGAATAAGGGAGGAGCAAGACCCATCCCTTCAGTTTGACTTCGTGTGCCGCTCCGCTATCTGCGGCTCCTGCGCCATGCTGGTCAACGGCCGGCCCCGGCTGGCGTGCCGCACCCTGATAGAGCAGCTCCCCAGCAGGATCAACCTCTTCCCGCTGCCCTTCTTCAGGCTGGTGGGCGACCTCTCGGTAGACACAGGCACATGGTTCCGCGAGATGGGGCAGAGGGTGGAATCGTGGATACACGACTCGGAGCCCTTTGACCCCGATGCCCTGGAAGAGCGGATGCCCAACGACACGGCCCAAACCATCTACGAGCTTGACCGGTGCATAGAGTGCGGCTGCTGCGTGGCGGCCTGCGGCGCCGCCCAGGTCAACCCCACCTACCTGGGGGCGGTTGGAATGCTGCGCATCGCTCGCTTTCTCACCGACCCCAGGGATGATCGCGCCGACTCCGACTTCTTTGAGGTCGTGGGCACAGAAGACGGGGTGTTTGGGTGCATCGGCCTGCTGGCGTGCGAGGACTACTGCCCCAAGGGCATATCCCTCACCACCCAGATCGCCTACCTGCGCCGCAAGATGGCACTGACTAGCCTGCGGTCCTCCTCCAACGGCAAGGGGGCCAGCGCCGGCGCTCAGCACGCCGAAAAGGCAAAGACTGCCAAATAGGCGCTGCGGGGGAGAGCGTCCTGGGCAAGATGGGCCTCTCCCCGGTGCAATAAGCAGAATCTGGCCCCGCATTGCGGGGCCAGATTCTGCTGTCATGGCTACGAAAATGACTGCCTCCCCCCCTTGCGGGGGAGGATCGAGGTGGGGGGTAGACTCTTGTTCACCCCCCCATCCCGGCCTTGGTTTCGGCTTTGGCCTGAGTACCTTGCGGCGGATGGCGTTCAACAAGAGAAAAGGTCATCACTGTGCCGAAGACACCCACCAAGACAAGAATCTGGTCAACATAGTTGTCATGGTGTCTCATGGGCATGATCGCAGCCCTGGTTGTGCACCACCCGTTACCCCTGTATTGTTGCCCTGCCTTTGCGTACGGAGAAGGCCATGCTAACCGTAAGGCTAGAGGTGCTTTCATGGCTCACCAACTGGGAGAATAGTGTATGATCCTTGGTGACCCCATCGGGGCATCCGTGGGACGCCCCGCAGACAATGACCCAGCGCGAGGGAGTTCCGAGCGCATCGGAGCTCCCTCGCCAGTTTCAGGAGGCATGGCCGGTATGACCCAGGAGCAAGAGCAACAGCAGCCCTACCGCCGCGGCATGGTGGTCATGGCCCACGCCGACGATGCCGAGTTTAGCTGCTCGGGCACCGTGGCCAGGTGGTGCAGGGAGGGCATGGAGGTGGCCTACGTCATCATCACCGACGGCAGCAAGGGCACAGAAGACCGCACCATCACCCCGGAGAGCCTCTCGGAGATACGGCGGCAGGAGCAGATAAACGTCGGCAAGGTCCTGGGCCTCAAGGAGGTCGTCTTCCTGGGGTACCCGGACGCCTACCTCCAGCCCACCCTGGAGGTGCGGCGGGACATCACTCGCGAGATTCGCCGCTTCCGCCCTGATGTCCTCATCACAGCCAATCCCACGCGCAGCCTCAACGGCAGCTTCTACATTGGACATCCCGACCACTTCGCCGCCGGCGAGGCCGCCCTTTCCGCAGTCTTCCCTGCTGCCCGCGACCACCTGACCTTCCCTGAGCTACTGAAAGAGGGCCTGGAGCCCCACAAGGTGCGGGAGGTGCTCATCGTCGGCAACGAACATCCCGACAAGTGGGTGGACGTGACGGACACCATGGAGGTCGCGGTGCGGGCGCTGCTGGCCCACGCCAGCCAGGTTGGGCCAGAGGCGGTGGAGCGAATGAAGGCATGGCGGCTGGAGGCGGGCAAGGGCATCGGCGTTGCCTACGCCGAGGCCTTCAAGCGCTTCATTCTGGCTTAGCCCAACGGGTAGAAGCCCCGCGGGCCGGGCCTTCTCCTCTTCTTGACCTCTCCTCTTTTCATTCCCCTCTCCGATGCGGTGAGGGGAATCGTCTTTCTGAGAAGGATTGCTTTGCGGCAAAGCCGCAAAGCAATCCTTCACTCTCCTCGTCTCCCCCTTCCCGATGCGGGAAGGGGGACCAAGGGGGTTAGGTCGGCCCGGAAGCGTCAGTGTTTAGACGGCACCAAACAGGGCCTGCTCTTCCTCCGGCATCAGCGTTCCCACGTAGCGGATGCGGGAGAAAGCGGCTGTTGCGGGGCTTGCCAAAATCTGCTGGAGCAGCGCCTTGGTGTCTGTAAGAGCACCTTGACGCAGGCTAGGGATGAGATGCGGCGGTGCGGCAAGGGGGTGCAGCCAACCCTCGCTCATCCTGAGCCTAGTTTACCCTGAGCACAGCCAAAGGGAACCATGCTGTTCAGAGACACCCTTATGAAGCTGCGCAGTTCGGGCAACCTTGAATATTAGGCGCTCATTCAATCTGCCTAAGCCCTTGCCCAGCAAGGTGGTATCTACGTATCAAAGGTCCAGACGGGTCAGGCGGGTCTGCGCTGATAGTTACCTCAAAAGTAAGTTCTGGAGGAGGCGATCCTCCGAAGGTCAGCCAACTGACCGTCTCTAGGCGAGAAGCAATGTGGTTTGTATTATCCCAATATGCTATCAAGTATTGCGAAAAGTGTGGAGGACTGGATGGGCTATGTAACTCTGGCTCTATGAGCCGCATACGTGCCTCATGCCCACGCAATATGCGAACCGAAGGTGTTTCGCCCTCCCAAACCGCCGTGAACATATCCTGATAATAAGCTTGGAGGGCATCCAAGCCTTTTATCACCCTAACTTGGGCCGCTACATTGGCAGGAGACCCGTAGTTCGAGACTATCAATGAGTATCTTCTCAACAACCACCATTCCTCGTGAGGGTCCGGCAGGCTAACGGCGAGTTTAGGGGAACTCTTGATAAGGTCTCGAATACGTAATTGTTGGGTGACTTGTGTCCATGTGGTGATGCCCACAAATACCATGAGAGCACCAAGTGCCCACCATTGCCACAAGATACCCGCATTAGGCGTTATATCTTGGATGTCCAATACCCAAAAGATTGCGGTGGCTAATGCTGCTAAGACCTGACCACCGACTTTGATGTAGGGCAACATGCCCCAATTCTACCACTGCGTACTGCGTCACGCGCACGACCCAGAAACCCTGGACTTAAGTCCAGGGTTTCTGGGTCCCTCTCACACCCTGCCATCTCCACCTTCCCCTGCCTTGGCCGGTACACCCTGCCCAGCGGTCTACCATTTGCATTGACATTATGATAACATCACGTAAACATACCGTATAACCGGAGTATTCATGCTGGACTTATTGCAGAACCCCTTCGTCGGCGTCCACGAGCTGCGCAAAGAGCTGCCCCAGCTACTCAAGCGGGTCCACGAGGAGGGCGCTGATGTCGTCGTGACACAGCAGGGCAAGCCCGTCGCTATCCTGCTCAGCGTGGAGAGATACCTGGAGATGCGGGAGGCCATCCGCGACTTCTCCGACCCTCAATACGCTCAGGAGCTAATCGCCGCCAGGCGTGAGATTGACGAGGGGAAAGGGATTACTGCGGAAGAGGTCTACAGGGAAGCTGGCCTCTCCTAGATGCACCGCCTGCTCTTCTCCCCGCCGGCCCGGCGGGCTTTTCGTGAGCTTTCGCAGCAAGATTCTCGGAGAGTGAAAGAGGCGTTTGACCGCCTTCAACACAACCCTCGGACACGAGGCGTCGTGGCGTTACAAGACCTTCGGATCGCACAGTACCGCTACCGTGTCAGGGACTACCGCATACTGTTTGACATCAACGACAGGGAGCAGGTTGTGCTTATCTTGGACATCCGCCGCCGGAGTGAAACGACCTACCGTTAGGTCTGATACGCCGTGCTAAGCAGACGGCTATCGGCCTCCGTCTCCACCACGGCTCCCCGCCCCCTACCCCGGCAGCCGCGCGCCCTCCTCCTCAAACCCCTTCCACAACCGGCAGGCCACCTCCTGGCCAGCCACTACCTCCAGCAGGCGCGGGTCTTCCCTGTCGCACCCCTCAAAGGCGTAGGGACAGCGCGGGTGGAAGCGGCACCCGGAGGGCGGGTGCGCAGGGCTGGGCGGCTCGCCCTCCACGGGCGCTCGCCGGCGGGTGCGGTTAGCGGGGTCCGGCTCCGGCACCGCCCGCAGCAGCGCCTGGGTGTAGGGGTGCAGCGGGTTGCCGATAACCTGGCGCGTCGGCCCCGTCTCCACGATGCGTCCCAGGTACATGACGGCGATGCGCTGGGAGAAGTGGTAGGCCGTAGCGATGTCGTGGGTGATGTACAGGAAGGCTGCGCCGTGCTTTTCCTGGAGCTCCCGCATGAGGTACAGGATCTCCGCCCTGCTGGAGGCGTCCACCATGGACACCGGCTCGTCGGCGACGATCAGCTCCGGCTTCAACACCAGCGCCCGGGCAATGGCGACCCGCTGCCGCTGGCCCCCCGAGAGCTGGTGGGTGAACTTGGCGGCAGTCTCCTCTGCGGGCCGCAGCCTCACCTCGTCTAGCGCGGCCTGCACCGCGCCCTTACGCTCCTCCGGGCCCCCTATCTTGTGGATGAGGAGCGGCTCCTCCACGATCTGCCCCACGGTCATGTACGGGTCCAGGCTGGAGAAGGGGTCCTGGAAGATGCCCTGGGCGCGACGCCGGAACCCCTTGAGCCGCCCCTCCGGTGCGCCGGTGATATCCAGACCGTCAAAGACCACCCTGCCCGCAGCAAGGCGCTGCAGGCCCAGGCCCACCCGCGCCAGGGTGGTCTTGCCGCTGCCCGACTCCCCAACGACGGACAGGCTTTCCCCCCGGTCCAGCGTGATGGACACGCCGTCCAGGGCGCGCACCGTCGTGGAGGACAGCAGCCCCTGGCGGGCGCGGAAGACGACCGAGGCGTTCTGGACGGAGAGAAGGGTAGTCATGGCTAGGTCAGAAGCGCCTCCCTCATGGCGCGCAGGTTGGCCTCGGGCAGCGGGGCGAGATGGAGCAGCTTGGGCCAAGCATGAAGCCGCGCCCGTCCGTCTGTCGCATGGCGTCGCGCACCTGCTGCGCCACGGCGTCCGGGGTGCTGCTGCGGCGCAGGACATCGCGGCTGACGCCGCCAAGAAGGGCGCGGCCGGTGAGGGCACGGGCATCGCTCAGGTTGGGATTGGTGGCGTCCCCGTCGTCCCAGTTGATGGCGTGGACATGGGGGTAGTTTGCCAGGGACTTCAGCATGTTGTTGCTGGGGCAGACGTGCAGGATGTTGAACTGGGCGTCTCTGGCCGCCTCCAGCACCCGCAGGTCATAGGGGCGGCCAAACTCCTGGTACTCCTGGTCGTTGAGCAGGTCGTGAGAGGCCCAAGAGGTGGTGGCGAAGAAGATGCCATCGGCGCCGGCGTTGAGGCATTCGGCGACGTAGCCGCGAAAGGTCTCGGTGATCGCCTCCAACGCAGCATGGACGACCTCGGGGCGCTGCCGCAAGTGCCCAAGAAGGACGTCTTCCGACTGCACAAGCCTTCCTGCAACGGATATGGGATTGAAGACTGTCATCACAAAGGGCGCCTCGCTCTTCAGCTCCTTCTTGATGGCCTGGAGTGCCCGCAGGTGCTCACCCTAGGCGCCATGAGTAGGTGAGAGCGGACGGATGCGGCCCCAGTCTTCAACGGCAGCGACTGGAAGGGAGGCGGCGGTGGGAGGCGTGGCGGCGTCGCCGGTGTAGCTGAAGGTTGCGCCCCAGTCCTCCACGTGATACTGGGCGCGCGGGTTCACCTTCATGAAGTCCCAGTCGTAGGTGCGGTGGAACGCCAGCATGGCCTCGACCAGGCCATTGCCGGTCATCTCCACGTCATAGAAGTGGCGCCAGGTGCTGATAGGCGGGCGGTCCACTTCCTGGCCGGCCACGGCGGCTACTACACGGTCGCGCTTCTCGGACATGGCGCTTCCTCCTTCTGCGTGACCTAACCCCCTGCCCCTTCCCTAAGGCCAAGCTCAGCAATACCTGCACTACTTCTGGGCGCGGTAGCAGGGATTGGGAAGCTTGAGGGGGTTGAGCGAGGCAATGCTTGCATGAAATTCAGACGAGACTCCAAGGTTGCTCTAGGGAATAGCTGTTGCTCTTGGAGTCGGCTCGGGCGCTGAGGCCACGTACCGCGTCAGCGCGAAGTCAGAGGGGAAGGGTCCTCGGTAGCCTGCCACCACAATCTTGCCGTCGCTTTGGAGAGCCAGAGAAGTTCCAATATCGGTGCCCCCAAAATCTGTGGTTATCTTGCCGCCGACGCCAAAGGAGGCGTCCAGGTTCCCGTCGGCATTGTACTGCGCCAAGGCAAAGTTGACTTCGAAGGATGACCTCAAGAACGTCCCGTCGGCCTGAACTGCCACCGAGCCGCCCACATCACGGGACCCCGCCAGCAGTATCTTGCCATCGCTCTGGATAGCCATGGAACTGGCAACATCGTTGCCACCGAAATCGGTGGTCACCTTGCCGCCGACGCCAAAGGAGGTGTCTAGGCTCCCGTTGGCGTCATAGCGCGCTAGTGCAAAGTCTTGACTGGTGTTGCTTGCATCAGAGTAGCCTGTCACCACAATCCTGCCGTCCCGTTGAACGCCCACTGCTATGCCGGCCTCAGCACCTCCAAAGTCCGTCACCACCTTGCCACCGGTGCCAAAGGAGGTGTCCAGGCTCCCGTTGGCGTTGTACCTCGATAGTGCAAAGCTTGGGTCACCGCGAAAGAGGCTGACTGTTCTGTTGGAAGTTCCGGCTACTAGAAGCCTTCCATCGCTGATGGCAACAGAGTGGGCGCTATCATTGCTAAATCCGAAGTCGGTCATCACCTTGCCGCCAGTGCCAAAGGTGGTATCCAAGCTGCCATTAGCGTTGTAGCGCACCAGCGCGAAATCGAAGCCGACACCGGTTTCCCCTACCACTAGTATCCTTCCATCGCTCTGGATGGCAACAGAGTGGGCGCCATCATTGCTACCTCCGAAGTGGGTCATAACCTTGCCGCCGACGCCAAAGGAGGTATCCAGGCTGCCGTCCTCGTTGTACCGCGCCAAGGCGAAGTCGGAGTCAAAGGTGAAAAAGGGGTGACCGGGTCCACCGGCACCTGCCACCACTATCCGACCGTCCCTTTGCACGGCGACCGACCTGCCGATGTCGGCGCCGCCAAAGTCGGTTGTTACTTTGCCGCCGGTGCCAAAGGAGGTATCTAGGCTGCCGTCCGCATTGTATTGCGCCAGGGCGAAGTCGTGGCCGGAGTAGCCTACCACCACAATTTTCCCGTCATTCTTGATGGCTGCGGAGAGGGCGACGTCGTGCCCTCCGAAGTCGGTTGTCACCTTCCCGCTCGCCCCAAAAGAGGTGTCGAGGTCCCCAGGAGCAGGTAATGGTGTGGCAGTGGCAGTAGGCGTAGGTGTAGGGGTGGAGGTTGGTGTAGGGACAGGTGTCGGGGAAGGCGTAGCAGTGGCAGTAGGGGTTGGCGAAGGCGTAGGGGTGGAGGTTGGCGTAGGGACAGGTGTCGGGGAAGGCGTAGCAGTGGCAGTAGGGGTTGGCGAAGGCGTAGGGGTGGACGTTGGCGAAGGTGTAGCGGTGGAGGTTGGCGTAAGGACAGGTGTCGGGGAAGGCGTAGCGGTGGCAGTAGGGGTTGGGGAAGGTGTAGGGGTGGAGGTTGGGGAAGGTGTAGGGGTGGAGGTTGGCGTAGGGACAGGTGTCGGGGGAGGCGCAGCGGTGGGAGTCGGCCCAGGCTGAGTGCAAACCGCAAGCAAAGCTACGCTGGCCACTGAGATGCAGACGAGAAGGGCCGCTTTGCGCATAGCGGGATTCTAGCACTTGAAGCACGGCGGGTCAACAAACGGACTCCCAAGGTAGATCGCAGGTACTGGCGAGCTTAACCAAAGGGAAGGGGGGTACATGCGAACAAGGACATACGCAAACTACTCCTCCGGCATTCCCCTGCGAGAAGCGCCCGGCAGCTCCGCCAGCCAGCACCGGCTGTAGTGGCCCTCGCCCACCGGCAGCAGCGGCGGCTCCTCCCGGGAGCACCGTCCGAAGACTCGGGGGCAGCGAGGGTGAAAACGACAGCCGGAAGGCGGCGCGGTCATGTCCGGCGGGCTGCCAGGGATGAAGCCGGGCTGGCCCTCCTGGCCCAGCCGTGGGATGCTGGCCAGCAGCAGCCGGGTGTACGGGTTGTGGGGTCTCGTGAGGACTGCCTCGGCAGGCCCAAGCTCCGCCAGCTTGCCGGCATACATGACGCCGAGGGTGTCGCAGAGGTCGCTGGCCAGGGCGATGTCGTGGGTGATGAAGACGGCGGCCAGCCCCAGCTCCCGCTTCAGGTCCTTGAGCTGGTCCATGATCTGCGCCTGCACCGTCACGTCCAGGGCCGATGTCGGCTCGTCCAGGATGAGGAGGCGCGGCTTGAGCACCAGGGCCATGGAAATGAGCACCCTCTGTTTCATGCCGCCGCTCAGCTCATGGGGGTAGCGTCCGTAGACCTCCGCGGGCAGGCGCACCACTTCCAGCAGGCGCGCCGCCTCCTTTTGCGCCTCCCCTTTGGAAACGCCACCCTGGAGGAGCAGCGGCTCAACCACCTGCTCCCCTACCTTCACCACGGGGTTCAGCGCCTCCTGGGCGCCCTGAAAGACCATGGCAATCCGCCGCCATCGCACCTCCCGGCGGAAGGCCTCCTCGTCCAGGGCCAGCAGGTCCACGCCCTCCAGCTCAACCTGTCCTTCCAGGGCAGCGTTCCTGGGCAGCAGGCGCATCAGGGCCAGGGCCAGGCTGCTCTTGCCCGCGCCAGACTCGCCCACCAGCCCCAGGGCCTCCCCCGCCGCCAGGGAAAAGGAGACGCCGTCCACCGCAGCCAGGGGCCCAGAGGGCGTCCGGTAAGCGACCCGCAGGTTTTTGACGTTCAGGATTGCTTGTTCCACTACCGGCTCCGCAGGCGCGGGTTCACCACGGGCTCCAGCCCCAGGGTCAGGAGCACGAAGGCCATGGCCGTGGCCACGATGAGCAATCCGGGAGGCAGCACCCACCACCAGTAGCCCACGTACACCGCGCCAGTGCGGAAGCCGCTTTCCAGGATCTGCCCCCAGGTTGGGATGGAAGGGTCGCCCAGGCCAAGAAAGCTCAGGCCCGCCTCGGCGAGAATAGCGCCGGGGGTGAAGAAGATCATCTGGGCGAAGATGAAGGGAGCTATCTGAAACAGCAAATGGCGGAACATGATGCGCCGCCTGGACGCACCCAAAGCGCGAGTGGCCTCCACCAACTGCCCCGACCTTATCTGTAGCACCATGGAACGCACCACTATGGTCAGCCCCGGCCAGCCAAAGAGGATCATGATGACGACGACGAGCCAGAGCCTCGGGCCCAGGATGAAGATGAGGAACACCAGGATGGGCAGCAGGGGTACGTTGCTCCAAATGTCGGAGAAACGCTGGATAGCCAGGTCCGTCTTGCCCCCCAGGAACCCGCTCATGAGGCCCAGGGCCGTCCCGATGGCGGTGGCGAACAGCGAGGTGGCAATGCCTATTGCCAGCGCCACGGGAAACCCGAACAGGAGGCCCATCGCCAGGTCCCGGCCCAAGGCGTCCGTGCCCATGACGCCGTAGGCCGAGCCGCCCAGGGCCAGCCTGAGGCTCCCCACGCTATCCTCCGGGCTTGCCGCCTGCACCTGCACCGTGAACAGGTACCTCCCCGGCAGAGGCTGGAACGCCAGGGGCGGCCCAGGCAGGGGCACTCCAAAGACCGCCGCCGCCAGGTCGCCCTGGAGCGCCGATGGCGACGCCGTGACGCGGAACTCCTGGGCCAGAAAGGTGGAGACCCGCAAGGCTGCCTCAACGTCGCCGGAGAGGTTGACCCTGGAAGGCGATTCCTGGTAGCGCAGGTACGGGGGCGATTCACCAGCCCGTGGCCCCCGCACCACCACCTGCGTCAGGAGGATGCTCTTGCCATCGGGCCGCTCCACCCGAAGGGTAATGACCTGGGGCCTGGCGTTGAAGCGCACGTCCGACACGGCAAAGGAAAGGAAGGTGGGAGGCCCGCCGCCCCGGTGCTGGTAGGCAAAGGTGTAAGTCCCCGCGTTCGCAGCGCCATCCCCGGAGGATGTGGCCTCAAACACCGTGTGCTTCACAGCGTCCCGCGACCACAGGAGCGTCCAGACTGGGGGAACGGCCTTGGGGTTGTCGGCCCAGGCCTCGGGATTGTTCCAGCGCCTCGGGCCAAAGTCCAGGGGGAAGCGCACCAGCACGAACAGCGACACCGCCACCAGGACCACCAGAAGCACGGCCCCTACCCTGCCCGAACCCGTGGCCAGCAGCGCCCCCACTATCTCCCCGGCTTTCATGACCGGCCGTACCTGATGCGGGGGTCAAGGAGCACGTACAGCACCTCCAACACGAAGCGGGCGGCGACGTAAAGAAGCGTGAACATGAAGGTCAGGGCCACGATGACGTTCTCATCGGCGGTGATGATGGCTTCGTAGTAGAGGCGGCCCATGCCCGGCCAGTTGAACACCGTCTCCGTCAAGATCGCGCCGCCCAGGGAGCCAGCCAGCCCCAGCACCACGTTGGTGACGATGGGCGGCGCCGCCACGCGCAGGATGTACCGGCGCATGACGCGACCCTCGGGCAGACCCTTGGCCCGGGCTACGGTCACGAAGAACTCCTGGGCGGTGTTCAGCACCATGGTGCGTACGGTGTAGACCCACGCGCCCAGGGACACCAGCACCAGCGTGCCGATGGGCAGCACCGCGTGCCACAGCAGGTCCAGGGCGCGGGCCAGCCCTTCTTCTGGCGGAGGCGTGCTGTACAGGCCGCCCGAGGGCAAAAGACGCAGCTTGAAGGCCAGGAGCAGGATGAGGAGGATGCCCGCCCACCAGGCGGGCACGGCGTAGGAGACGGCGGAAAGGTACGATGCTATCCTGTCCAGCAGACTGCCCACCCGCGTCGCCAGCTTCACGCCCAGCCACAGGCCCAGGACCGTGGTGATGGCCGTGGCAGTGGTGATAAGCAGGACGGTATAGGGCAGTCGCTCCTGCACCAGCTCCGCGACTCCCCGGTCGCCCTTAAAGGTCCGGAGGTTGCGGGCCTCCCCCATGTCCAGCCTCGCCACGCGCAGCACCATTCCCGGCAGACGGGTGTACCAGGGGCGGTCCAACCCGTAGAACCGCACCAGCTCCTGTCGCCGGAGGGCCAGCGTCTCTTCCAGCTTGTCCGGGTCGCGGATGGTCTGGGCCAGGCCAGTGCGTATGCCCCGCAGGTCTTCGTTGACGATGGCGCTGAGCATACGGTCCGAGAAGCCGGTGGACCCCAGGGCCACGACCAGCAGAAGGAGCACGACGGCCAGCACTCCCAGAAGGGTGAGCCCCCGTACGGCCAGCGTCAGCGCCAGTGACATGGGTATGATTGTACAACTATCCCGACACCTGCCTCACCCCCTGGGGTGCGTTTCTGGCGCAATTCGCCTAGCCAGAAAGACGGGAGCGTTGGGTGGGCTTCTGCCGACAGTGCTGCACCTTCGTACTGCCCGAGCTGGCGGCCAGGCTGAGGGAACTGCTGGCAGGTGATGGGAACGGGTTCAGCAGATGGGATTGACGCTGCACACCATCACTGCTATCATGATGCCATGGAACGCACCACCATCTCCCTTCCGGAGGAGCTGCTTCAGCGGCTGCGGATGATTGCCGCCGAGCGGCGCACATCCATGGCCGCCCTGGTCCGAGAGGCCCTGGAAGAGAAGGCCAGGAGCTACCGCCCCAAGCCCAAGAGTTTTGGGATGGGAGACTCCGGATACACTGACACCTCCATGCGCACCACCACCGAACGCCCGGAGCCACGGAGTTGGCGCTAGTCGTAGACACAGGCCCGCTCTACGCATCCCTGGACCGGCGCGACGCCCATCACGCGGAGTGTCGCCGCCTCTTGCAGGAGACCCAAGAGCTTTTGATTATCCCAGCGCCCGTGTTGGTGGAAGTGGACTACTGGATACACGTCCGCCTGCACGCAGGAGTCTTCCTTGCCCTTCTGGACGACATCCTTGCCGGCGCCTACCATGTGGAGGAGTTGCAGCTCGAGGACTACAGGCGCGTCCGCGAGCTCACGGACCGCTACGCTGACGCCGACGTGGGGTTCGTGGACGCCGCTGTCCTTGCCGTTGTAGAGCGGCTCAAGGAGCCGAAGCTGGCAACCCTTGACCACCGCCACTTCCGCATCCTCCAGCCCCGTCATACGGACGCGCTGCGACTGCTTCCAGAAGCGCAGGCGTGAACCTGGAGCTGGAAGCAAAGGATGGGCCTCTGTGGGCACTCCTGGAACTTCCTGCGGCCTAAGCTGGCGCCGAGACTGAGAGAACTACTGGCCCGTGGAGATGGCATGTGACATGGTTCATATGCGAGGGCCCGCTCCTTCGCAAGGGTGCGCTGGGGGTCCCGGGCCTCCTGGTAGCCGATGCGACCGATGTAAGCCCAATCCCAGGTACCTACCAAGCCCACCTGCCCCCACTCTGATCTCTCACATCGTTCCAGAAATTACCATTAGAAGCCAAAGAAGGGCAAAGCCGATCACGAACAACAGTAATCCTAGTGCGGAATCCCCTCCCATAAAGCCTACCAAGACGCCTGCCAACATGAAGCAAAAGGGCGTTGCAACCACGATCCATATCCATCTCACTGGCGAACTGGTACGTTCCTGTTGGCTACGCTGCCAATGATTGACGGAGCCGGCAGGCGTGACAGGAGTTTGATAAACCTGTGAGCCAGCCGAATCCCTTAATTCCGCTGTCTCAGAGGCAGCTCTCTCTCTGTCTGCTTCAAAGAGTCCCCAGACCCCCCAAAAGGGCGATCCCAGAGGAACGCCAAAGCCTGTGCGCCCCTCAATATCCCAGCCACCGCCTGAAAATGGGTTCTGCCTCACTGTGGTCCGACCACCGGGCCCCTCAATATCCCAGCCACCGCCTGAAAATGGGTTCTG
>JACQUH010000152.1 GCA_016210375.1 Chloroflexota bacterium | reverse complement strand
GATTTGTATCTGAGGGACACCCTCAGACTCCCGGCAGAGGGGCTTTGCCCCTCTGCACTCCCCTTTTTCCGCAGCCTGCTAGGGCAGAGTCACCTCAATCCAACCATGGGAAGTGGCACTCTGGCGGTGGCCAGCCTCGGTCCAACCATTGGAGTTCTCGTCGGGGTCCCAGTACGCCAGAGCCACGTAGGTCTTGCCGCCCAGGGCGAGCTGAGCGTCCTGGGGGTCGCCGGTATTCAGGGGGCGGGAGAGCTCAAAGACCCACGTGCCCGGCGCTCCCGCGCCCTGGGCGCGGCCGGTGTGCTCCCACACTCCCGCCAGGCTGTTCTCCGCCTGGGCGGTGTTGTCGTCCTTCCGCTCTTGAGGGGTGGTCGCCCACTCGTCGTCCAGGGCGCACTTCGCGTCCTTACCGCCTTTGACGCCGCCGCCGCCGGCAACCTCCCCCGGGCCGCAATCCAGGCTCCAGTGCCAGATATCCACCATCCCCAGGCTCTTTTTCTGCTCCTCTTCTGTGGTCCCCATGTGGGCTGCCGCGGGATTGTCAATACGGAACATCACTGCCATCTTGGCCGAGAGGTACGGGTCGCCGCGGACCCAGTCATAGTCATCGGGGACCTCCACCAGGACATAGACCTTCTGGGAGTCTGCCGCCACCTTGAGGGTTACAACAACAGGCCCCTGTTTGCCCATCTTCACTCCGGGGATGGGTTTGATCTGCTGAAGGGTCACGCTGGTCCCGGGGATGGCGGCCCAATCGGCGTCCTTACCGTCCACGGTGATGGCCGCCCGGGCGGCCTGCACGGAAATGGGGCCCGAAGGAATGGCTGAGGTGGGCGTGGGCGCAGGTACCGAAGGAGTCACCTGGGCCGGCGTCGGAGTGGGGACCGCAGTGGCCGGCGGAGGCGTCGGTGTCGCGGCCCCTGCCGGCGTTGGCGTGGGGGCGACTGCCGGCGTTGATGTCGGCGATGCCGTAGGTTGGGGCTGGGGTGTGGGAGTGGGCTGGGCGACAGGTTCGGAGGGCGTCGGGGCTGGGGCCGGCGTGAGCCCGGCCAGGTATCCCACGATGAGGTTCAACTCATCGTCCGTGACGTCCTGGGTGTGGAAAGAGGGCATGCCCTTTGGCCCCTTTCGCACCTCCCGGCGCACCTTGGCCTCGGCGACATCGGTGAGGTCAGGGCCTACCACACCACCCCGCGCATCCAGCCCGTGGCAGCCCCCACAGCCTTTGGTAACGTACATGCCCAGGCCTTCTGCCTCGCTGGGGAGGCCGGCGGCGCTGGGGCTAAGGCTCCCCACCGGGTTCAAGGTCTGCCCCCGGGCGGACACAAGGGTTTGAGCGGAGCGGCTGTAGTCGGTGTAAGCGGACTCGGTCAGGTTCAGGTGGGTACGCCAGCCCCCGTCCGTTCCCGCCCAGGGACGGAGGATGATGGCCACGATGAGGGTAAAGGAGAGGACCGACACCACCCCGAAGGCAAACACAGGCACCAGGAACCTGCTCATGGCTCACCACCAATGCGGGCAAGCTCCTTTGCCCCTTCCCGGGTGATGAGGGTGATCAGTGTCACCACAATAAAATAGATGCTCCATACGGTGCCAAGAACTCCCACCAGGAGGGATACGTTGACTCCCGGGATCCGTACTCCAGCCTCCTCCCGGTAGAGGGCAGGCCCTCCTCGCACGGGGAGGACGCCGGAGGCGGATGCGGGGGCGTACTGGGCGTTACCACGGAAGAGGGCAGCAACCGGCGTCTCCCCTTCAGTCCGAGGGGAATAGAGGAGAACCGCAATCCCCTGCGCGTCCGTGACGGCCCGGCCCAACACCAGTTCGCTTTCGTAGTTCATGAAGGAGGCGTCCCTCTGGAACACCACCTCGGCCCCTGGCACGGGTACCCCTGCCCCGTCGGTAAGGCGTGCTCTCAACGTCAGCTTCTGGCCCACTTCCCCCAGAGGAGCTGGCAGCAGCTCAAGGACTGTTCCGCCACCGCCCTGGGCCAGGGAAACGGCGGCGGCCAGTAGCCACCCCAGCCCTGCCACCAGGAGGGCGAGGGCAATGCGTCGGAAGACGAACCTCCTCATGGCCTCTCTACCTCCCTGGAACGCTCAAAAGGACGGGAGGAAGGATGCTGAGCAACCAACCGGCCGGCAAGAACGCCCTCCGCGTCCTTTCGGGCGATAACCTTCTCGTCCTCGTAGTGCTCTGCCACCTCCCAGACGGAGATGATGGGCAGCACCTTGACGACGACGGCGATGATGAGGCAGAAGCCCGCAAAGGCGCCGGCCATGATGGACCATTCCACCCAGCTTGGGAAATAGGTGGCGGGCTCGTAGGGCATGGTGGGGAGCCTGAGGCCGCCCACCACGATGAAGTACCGCTCCATCCACATCCCAATGTCCACAAAGACCGATGCTACCACCACTCCAAGGATGCTGCGGGTCCAGGGCACAACGATGATGAGCGCGGGCAGGACCATGCCGCCCAGGGTGTAGAACCAGAACACGGGGGCCAGGGAGCCGGTGAACAGCTCGCGGAAGTGCATCTCCCCTTCACCCGCCAGCTTGTATCCGGTGGTCACGAACTCCAGGAGGTTGAAGTAGATCATGATGAGGGCAAATCCCGCGAGCATGTAGCCCAGGTTGATGAAGTGCTGGGGGGTAATGTATTCCTCCAGGTGGTACACCTTCCGAAGGAGGGCCATGACAATGACGATGGTGGCAATGCCGGAGTAGATGGCGCCTGCCACAAAAAAGGCGCCGAACATGGGGTTGTTCCACGGCTCCCGCAGGGTCATGCCGAAGATCCAGGAGACCACCGTGTGCACGGAAACCGCCACGGGAATGATAACCAGCATCATCAAAGTCATGGCGATAACCAGATACCTCTTCTGGTTGTCCGTCCCGATCCAGCCGACGGAAAGGATGCGGTAGAACCCTCGCTTCCAGGGGGCCACCACATCGCTCAACCTGTCCCGGGCCAGGGCCAGGTCCGGAATCAGGGGCAGGTAAAGGTAGAGAATGCTCCCCGTAAGGTAGGTAGTAATGGCGAGGATGTCCCAGATGAGGGGGGACTGCCAGCGCCCGAAGAGAATGAGGTTCTGGAGTCTGTCGGGACGCCCCATGTCAATAAGGGGCATCAATGCCCCAACGGAGAGGGCGACCACGGTGATAAACTCCGCCATGCGGGTGACCGGCACCCGCCAGCCCGCCTTGGAGACCCGCAGAATGGCGGAGATGAGGGTGCCCGCATGGCTGATGCCAATGAAGAAGACGAACAGTGTGATGTACAGGCCCCAGGAGATCCGGTCCCGCATAGCCGTGACGATAAGGCCTTCCCGGAGCTGGGTGAAGTACGCATAGGCCCCCCAGCCCACCACGGCCAAGAGAGCAGCCACGAGCAGGTAATACCCTTTCCCTGTGCTGGTCAGGGGAGCGAGCACCCGCTTTTCCAGCCGTTCTCGGTACTCTGCTACTGCGACGGGCCCGACCGGCTCCATGTCTTCGCTCCTTTGACCCGCTCCACCCACGGCCACCGGGTGTCCATGCGACCCTTGGTGTAGGCGTCCCTGCCCACGGCTTCACCGTGGCCGGGAAGGTAGTAGACCCGTGGCTTGGTGTTCAGCTCCGCCTTCAGGCGGTAGGCCTGGTTCTGGCTGAGGAACGAGGAGAGCTCAACCACCTCCTCGCCATTGGTGGCCAGGTCTTCCTCCAGGTCGCCATAGTAGATGGCGTGCTGGGGGCATCCCTGGGCGCAGTAGGGCAGCCTGCCCGCCCGGGCCATGTCGGCGCAGAAGGTGCACTTGACCGTAACTCCCCTGGGCAAGGGGTACTCTCGCTCCGGGCGATAGTCTGCCAGCAGGGTCTCCGGTGGCGCCGGGGGCTTGCCCCAGGTGAAGAAGCGGCGGTCGTACGGGCAGGCGGCCATGCAGGAGCGGCACCCGATGCACCGCTGCTGGTCAATGAGCACGGGACCCTCTGGTGTAGACCAGGTGGCACCCACCGGGCAGACGTTCACGCAAGGGGGACTCTGGCACTGTTGGCAAGGGACGGGGACAAACTGGGTGCCTCCCCCTGGGACCTCGTATTCAAACACCTGGATCCACTGCATGGGCTCGGGCACAAGGTGCCCTTCAATGCAGCCCTGGGTACACTGCGGGGGCTTGCCGGTGCTCTGGCACCCGTCACACCGGCGCAGGTCAATGACCATGGCCCAGCGGCGCAATCGCTGGGTGCTCTCACCCTCTCCACCGGAGCCAGCGTCCTGCCCCTGGGGAGCTTCCGGTGGAGCGCCGGCTACCCTGGTGAGGAGTCCTGGGGCCAGGGGCGCCGCCAGGGCAGCAGCCCCGGCTACTCCCATGATCTTGAGCAACCGCCGGCGGCTGTCCCGCCACCTGCGGGTGTTCTCCTCCTGCTGGACTCCCCGTTTCTTCAGCTCATCTGGCATGGGCGGATTCCGTAACTGAAAGCGCTGCTTCTCTTTCAGTGTGAAGCACTCGGTCTTGGAACACATCAGAGAAATCACCTTTCGCCACAGTCAAGTAGTAGGTGAGATATCTTGGTGCTACCAGGGGAAACCACGTGCCTGAATTCGCGTGTTTCCTCCCGTGCTATGATGGGTAGGCGAAGTATAATGATGCCGTTGGGAGGCTAGACGGATGGAGGAGTCAATCCGCATTGTGCTGGGGGAGGATCACGCGTTGGTGCGGGAAGGAACGCGTCGTATCCTGGAGCAGCACCCGGACCTGAAGGTGGTGGGTGAAGCCGGCGATGGCCGCCAGATAATACAGTTGGTTGAAGGCCTCCAGCCGGACGTGGCTATCCTGGACATGCGGATGCCCGGCCTCAGCGGGGTAGAGGTGGCGCGCTACATCAAGGCGCACCACGCTCAGACGAAAGTATTGATCCTGACCGCCTATGACGACGAGGAGTTCATAGTAGCCTCCATGGCCGCCGGGGCCGAGGGCTACTTGCTCAAGACCGCCCGGGCAAACGAGCTGGTGGAGGCCGTGCGGACGGTGCAGCGCGGAGAAACGGTGCTACACCCGGCGATCGCCTCAAAGGTGGCCCGTCTGTGGGCACGAGGGAAAGTTTCCGCAGAGACGACAACCACCGAGCAGCTCAGCCCCCGCGAGCAGGAGGTCCTGGAGCTCTCCGCTATGGGGATGCGAAACAAGATGATCGCCGACAAGCTGGGCATCAGCGTTCGCACGGTGGAAGGCCATTTCAATGGGATTCTTTCCAAGCTGAGGGTTTCCAGTAGGGTTGAGGCCGTGCTCTACGCCGTGTCCCGGGGGTTGGTAACGCCGCACGAAGAGGAACGATAATGCCCGCCGACGGGAAAGAAGGCCCGTCTACGCACCGCTGGCCGGAGTGGTGGAAAGGCACGGTGAGGCGGCTAGAGGCCTATGTGCCCCCGATCAGAGACAGGCGTTTCTGGACAATCCAGGGCCTCGTCTTGCTCATTGCTGCAAGCCACTTGAGCCTGGAAGTCTTGTCAAAACTGGGCTATAGAGTAGTTGTGGGAAGCTCCCCCCAGGTCGTGCTTCTCTCCTTTGTGCCCGTTTCCCTGTTCTTTATTCCCGTGGTATACGCCGCCCTCAATTACGGGTTTAGGGGCGCCGTGGCGACAGCCCTCTGGTGCACCGCTCTCACTGCGCCCAATGTGGTCCTCCACTCCGGTATGGAGCGTGTGAGGGAGGCCTGGCAAGTCGGTCTGGTGGATGCAGTCGCCATCTTCCTGGGGCAGCGGATAGAGAGGGAGATTGCCGCCCGAAAGAGGGCCGAGGCCGCCAGCCTCGCACTGAAGACATCGGAGGCCAACTTCCGGGGGCTCTTTGAGTCCAGCGCTGTTGCCATCCTTGTTCTTGACCCTGCCGGCAGAGTGCTGGACGCCAACGATGCAGCCGGCCAGCTTTTCAAGAAGTCTTCCGGGAGCCTGAACGGCTCAGGCCTGTCTGAGCTACTGGGAAGGGAAGGCGCGGATAAACTCCTTTCCTGTGTCCCCAACGGCACGTGGCGCGACGGATACATCGTGCTGAAGGACTCCAACGCCACGGAGGTGTACCTGGAGCCGGCGCTCACCAGCATCGGCGTCCAGGAAGGGGAGACGGTCGTCCAGGTCCTCCTGAGAGATGTCACGGAGGAGCAACTTCGCCAGGCCGGGCTAAGGACCTATGCTTCCAATATCATCCGTGCCCAGGAGGAGGAACGAAAAAGGATTGCCCAGGAGGTTCACGATGAGATTGTCCAGGCGCTTATTCTCCTGTGCCGGCGCCTGGACGCTATCCAGGGCGGTACCACTGAATTGCCTGCCTCGGCAGATGACGGCCTGACTGCCGCCAGGAGATCGGCGGAGGAGCTGATTAGTCAGCTTCGGGTCTTTGCCGGGGCGCTGCGGCCGCCCATGCTGGAGGACCTGGGGCTGGTGGCCTCCGTCCGAAGGCTTCTGGTGGAGGTGAATGAGAGGGCCGGGATACACACGGAGTTGAAGGTGGCGGGGAGCGAGACGCGTCTGACGCCAGAGGTGGAGCTCGGGGCGTTTCGGATCGTTCAGGAGGCTACTCGCAACGTGGAACGCCATGCCCGGGCCCGAAACATTCGCGTGACCATAGCCTACCATTCGGGGGAATCCCGGTTTGAGGTAGAGGACGATGGTGCAGGCTTCCTCTTGCAGGCCGTTCCGGGCCGGTTCTCTCCCCGCAGCCAATTGGGGATCCTCGGCATGCGGGAGCGCGCACAGTTGCTGGGTGGCAGGCTGGAGATTCAGTCAAAGTTGGGCGCGGGCACGCGCGTGACTCTTTCCCTTCCCACCGCCGAAGGAGGCCTGGCCCCGCCTCCATGATGGAGGGGGCCAGGGCTGCCGAGCCGCTTGCCAGCTTCCCGAGGGGCTATCGCCACAAGGCGCTGTCTTGTCGCGATGCCCCGATGACGCCTTTGGTCAGAAGCGTTGCATTCGTGGGAAGCGAGGAGGTGCCAGATGACGAGCCAGCTAAAGAAGAGTCCCGCCGAGCAAAGGGATGTCCCTGTTTCCCGCGGGATGGACCGGACCGCCCTGGTATTGCTGGTCCTGGCTATTGCGGCCTACGTTGTCGCGGCTGTCTCTGTGTTCTCAGAGGCGATACCAGAGGCGGTTACCTGGGGGGCCCTGGGGACCGAGGCAGTCCTCATAGTCCTTGGCATCCTGGTAGCCATGCTTCGTTTCTGGCAGAAAGCCCACAGGAACAAGGTGTGACTCCGCGCGGGGGCTGAACTTTGGCCGAGTCTACCACGATCAACCGGGAAGACCTTGTCAGCAAGCTCCTCCAACTGGGCGGCCTGTTGCGCACGCCTCAGATAGATGGGGCTGGCCCTCTTATCCACCTGAATCTGACCCTTGCCCAGCTTCGCATCGTTCTCCTGCTCAACGAAATGGGGGTCACGAGCATGAGCCCCCTGGCCAGCAAACTGGGGATCACGCCATCCGCCTGTACGGCTCTGGTAGACAAGCTGGTGCGGTCCGGTCTTGTCGCTCGCAGCGCGTACCCGTCGGACCGTCGCGTCGTTCGCTGTTCCCTCACAGAAAAAGGCCAGGCCCTGGCGGAGCGTCTGCAGCGGCGAAGCCCCTTTGAGCGCCAGGAGTTCTTGGACGGGCTGACAGACGACGAGCTGATGGTGGTTGTTCAAGCGGTGACCATAGCCCAACGAGGGATGGTGGACTCCCGCACCGACCACAACGGACACGCAAACACCTAAGAGGCTCGCCAGTGGCGGGCCTCTTGGGTAGAGGCTCGTGGCGGGCGCTAGCGGCCTCCTCGCAGCGGTTGGCCTTCGCCTCCACTCCTGGCCTTGGGCAGCGAGGTGCGCCCAGGGGTCTTGCGTGTTGGTGATGAAG
>JACQUH010000151.1 GCA_016210375.1 Chloroflexota bacterium | reverse complement strand
TAGTCGTTGCCCGCGCCGTGCATCTTGGAGAAGCGTATGCCCATAGTGGTTCGCATTCTAGCACAGGCGCAAGGGTTTGCGGATAGCACGGGGCGCCTGGACAGACAGCAGGGCGCAAGCCTTGCACCCCTGCGTCACGATGACAAGATCGGTTGTACCAGGCCTGCCGCTTCTTCTGCGGCCTTCGCTGGCTCCGAGGCGTCCAGCCAGTGGATGCGCGGTTCCTTCAGCCTGAACCAGGCGTACTGGTGGCGCACGTATCTATGGGTGGATGCTTTGATGTTTCGGACAGCTTCTTCCAGGCTAGCCCCGCCCTGGATGTGGGCTGCCAACTCACGGTAGCCGACGCTGGCCATGCAGGGATGCTCCGGCGTGATGCCCTGCCCTAGCAGACGCCGCACCTCTTCTATCCAGCCCGACGCCACCATGGCGTCCACGCGAGCGTCTATGCGGGCGTACAGCGCCGCGCGGGGCATGGTCAGGCTGATGACCAGCGCGTCGTAGGCCCCCTGCCCTTTCGCTCTGGATTGCGACCGTGGGATGCCGGTGGCGCGATGGACCTCCAGGGCGCGGACCACCCGCCGCAGATTGCGGAGGTCCAGTGTTGCGAGCGCCTGGGGGTCCACCTGTGCTAAACGCGAAATGAGGGCTTCGTGGCCCTGGTCGCGAGCGAGTGACTCCATCTCGGCGCGGAAGGCCGGGTCTGGCGGTACGGCGGGCACACGCCAGCCCTCCAGCAGTGCCCACAGGTACTGGCCCGTGCCGCCCACCAGCAGGGGCAACTTGCCCCGCGCGGCGATGTCGCCAATGGCGGCGTGGGCCAGCTCCAGGAACAGGGCCAGGCTGAAGTTGCTGGTAGGCTCCACCACGTCAATCAGGTGGTGTTGCACCTGGGCGCGCTCCTCTGGGGTTGCTTTGGCGGTGCCGATGTCCATGCCCCGGTACACCTGGCGGCTGTCCACGCTGACGACTTCCACGGCGAAGCGCCGCGACAGCGACACCGCCAGCGCCGTCTTCCCGACGGCGGTGGGGCCTACGATTGCCACGACCCTGGTTTTGCCCATTGACCTAACGCCCTTTGTCTCCCTTCCCGCGTCGGGAAGGGGGAGAAGATACAGATGAATCAGGGTGATGCGGCAAAGCCCCATCACCCTGATTCATACATGAATACCATAGGGCACATCTACGAGCGAACTGAGGCCGTGGTGCGGACAATCTCCGCGAACTGCTGGGCATTGAGGCTGGCGCCGCCGACCAGCCCGCCGTCAATGTCGGGCTGCGAGGCCAGCTCGCGGACGTTGGCGGGCGTCACGCTGCCGCCGTAGAGCACGCGGACGCCCCTGGCCTGCTCCGCGCCGAACTGCTCGCCCAGCAGCCGCCGTATCAGCGCGCACATCTGCTGGGCCTGGGCAGATGTTGCCGCAAGGCCGGTGCCGATGGCCCATACCGGCTCGTAGGCCACCACCAGTCCGCCCGGCGAGGAGGTGCCGTCCAGAGACGCGCGCAGGCTGGCGGAAACTACAGCGTCCTGACGGCCCGCCTGCCTGTCGGCCAGAAGCTCACCGACACACAAAATAGGGCTTAGTCCCACGGCCAGCGCCTTCTTGACCTTGCGGTTAACCAGGGCGTCGGTCTCGGCGAAGTCCCGCCGCCGCTCGGAGTGGCCCAGGATCACGTACTGGCACAGGCCAAGGAGCATGAGCGGCGACACCTCGCCGGTGAAGGCGCCCCTGTCCTCGTGGTGCATATTTTGCGCGCCTACCTTGATGGCGCTCCCCTGCACTGCCCTGGCGACCTCGGCGAGCGAGACGTACGGCGGGCACAGCGCGACATCCACGCCGGAGACTCCGCCGACGGCGCCGCGCAGGTGGCCGGCCAGCAGGGCTGCCTCCTGGATGGTGGTGTTCATCTTCCAGTTGCCAGCGACGAGTGGTGTGGGCAAGACTCATACTTCCCTTTGATCCGCTCTGCCTTGTGGCATTTTCAGCTAGACCTTGAAAATCTCAAATAAGGAGACGTTATCTCAGCCTAAAGCCAAATCTTCACAAACTTGAGAAGCCCCCGTGCAGATGAATTCTGTTCCTCTGCTGACCCTACGATAGCGGTCATTTGACAGTTTGAATCCTCTATCTTTATATACTTGAATGAGCTTTGATTCGGCTTCAACACAAAGGTCCTCTGAAAGAGAGGCGACATAAAAGGCAGACACGAGAAGGGTTTCATAGGCATGTTGCCCGAGCCGTGTCCAGTTTTTCAAGAAATCCAACCCCCTGCTGGGTTCCCAGCTATACGTCTCGGCGTCAGTCCACCTAGCTCCAGCTCTTAGCTTTTCGACATCAAAACACCTGTACCATCCGCCAAGCTGTTTGCAACAGTGGTCTGGCAGCCGCCAGCTTAGTTTCCGCGTGCTCTGCCCGACGTAATACGGCTGCTGGCCGCTGCCCAGAGGAAGATACCAAAGGTAACAGCCGGACCCACTTGCCCCATAGAATTCGCCTTTCACCAGGTCACAAGGTGAAACAGGTCCATGCCACTCCAAAACTGTTGCCATCACTATACCCCCGGCTTACGGCCCGTACTTTTGCAGCTTGCCGGCGTGGGCCAGCGCCAAGAGCATGAGGTGCTTGGCCTCAAAGGTGCCCAGGCTACCGGCGGCGCAGGCCCGCTCGTTGAAGGCGGCGGTGCCCTCCCCTTTCGTCAGCCTGGAGCGCAGAAGCACCGGCACCGGC
>JACQUH010000149.1 GCA_016210375.1 Chloroflexota bacterium | reverse complement strand
TTTTCTTGGGAGCGTAGGCGTTAAAGCGGCCTTCCAGCGTGGCGTCTTACACCGTTTCCATGAGGTAGACGCCTAACTGTCGGCCGGTGGCGCCGGTGCTGCGGCCAGTCAAGACCACCTTGCGCTCGTACTGGCCGCAGACGTCCAGGGCCATGTGCAGCTTCTTGCCCAGCTCAGAATAGCCAACGTGCTCCAGCAGCATCGCCGCGGCGCGAGCCACGGAGCTGGGATCAGCGTACTGGGCGCGGCCCTCCCGTACCATGCGGGGCGCATCGCCATGGATGGCTTCAAACATGGCGTACTGCTGGCCGATGTTGGCGCTGCCGGCAGTGCCCACGCCTCCCTGGATCTGGGCGGCCTCGTCGGTGATAATGTCGCCGTACAGGTTGGGCAAGGCCATGACCTGGAACTCGTGCCGGCGGGCCTCATTGATGAGCATGGCGGTCATGATGTCAATGTACCACCCATCCCAGGAGATGCCGGGGTAGTTCTTGGCGACCCTGGCGGCCACCTCAAGGAACTTACCGTCGGTAGCCTTGATGATGTTGGCCTTGGTAACGATGGAGACCCTGGTCTTGCCCGTCTTCTTGGCATGGGCGAAGGCGGCGTCAATGATGCGCTCGGACCCCTGGGTAGTGATGACGCGGAAGTCAATGGCCAGGTCAGGCGTGACGTTGATGCCCTGGCTGCCCACGGCGTACATGTCCTCCGTGTTCTCGCGGAAGAAGGTCCAGTCAATATTCTGGTCCGGCATACGCACAGGACGGACGTTGGCAAAGAGGTCCAGCTCCTTGCGCATGGCAACGTTGGCGCTTTCAATGTTTGGCCAGCCGTCTCCCTGCTCCGGGGTGTGGGTAGGGCCTTTGAGGGTGACATGGCACTTCTTGATCTCGGCGAGAACGTCGTCAGGGATGGCCTTCATGTGTGCGGCGCGGTTCTCAATGGTGAGACCGTCTATGACGCGGAATGTCACCTTGCCCTTTTTCACCTCGTCGCGCAGGAGGTACTCCAGCACTCGCTGGGTCTCCGCCGTGATCATCGGGCCGATGCCGTCGCCCCCTATCACGCCAATGACGATAGGCTGAACATTGGAGTAGTCCACCCACGCCACGTTCCTCTTGAGGCGCTCCACCCGCTCCAGTTGCTCCTCCACGACCTTGCCGAAGTGCTCCTTGGCCCTAGTGATGACCTGGGGATCTGCCACGATGGACTCCTTTCTCCTTGGGGATGCATAGAGTCAGGACGCGCTGTTGCCTGGCTAACGAGGAAAGACTTTTCCCCTCCGCCACACCCGGTCCCCGGAGGAGGGGCCCCCTGCGAAGGCCAGCAGGCTCAACTCTTCATTATAGCAGAAGGCACTGAATGGGCAATGAAGGAACGTCTATGGGTCGCACTTTCCGTAACGACGGCATCAATAGATGCATGACAGGATAGCGATCCATACTTCACGGCGGAGGATGGCAACGACGCAAGGTTGACAAGTTCATTTGTATGTTGTTTCGTACATAACCTTCAGGGTGCGGCGCCGTGAAGCTTCTGGGGATAGCTTCAACCAAAGAAGAGGGGAGTGACCCGCTTTGGCGGGTCACTCCCCTCTTCGGTTCTAAGCAGCAGCGCGCCTGGGCGCCAAAGCTCAGACCCTGTACCCTCTGGCCTGACGCCACAGGAGGCCAATCTCGGCCTCGCGGCGCTGGACAGCCTTCCATCGGCTCTGCTTTTGAGGCGACAGGACGATGCCCTGCTTGGCAAGGACGGCGTCCACAATGGCCGCCACAGCCGCCATGAGGGAGGAGGTGTCTGATGGGTTGGGCGAGGGTTGGGGGGTGTCTTGCGGCCTATGCATAGCGGTCTCTGGCTCAGGTCTGGCTATCTTAATGAAGAGAACGCTTGGGTTCCTATTTTGTCAGGCGTGGGCCGCTTGATTGCGCGCGGTATTCAATCCTCCCGGCTTTAGTCGGGGGTTGAGTGAACTCGGAACCTGGCACTTTGGCGCCAGCGGACCGTACGACCACCTCCAAGCAAACGGCACTCCCAGGGCCGAAGCCAAGTCCCCCGGCGGGACTCTCCCAGGTCGGTCTCCGTTGCCCAGCCCTTACAGCGGGATGTTTCCATGCTTCTTGGGAGGCATGGTGTCCCGCTTGTTCTGTAGCATGTCCAGGGCCTTTATCACCTTTGGCCGAGTCTCCGCGGGGTCAATGACGTCATCAACGTAGCCGCGGGCCGCTGCCACATAGGGGTTGGCCCAGCGCCTGCGGTATTCCTGGATAAGCTGTCCTTTCAGCTCTTCCGGGTTCTCCGAGGCCGTCAATGCGTCCCTGTGCAGGACGCCCACAGCGCCATCTGGCCCCATCACGGCGATCTCTGCTGTAGGCCAGGCGTAGTTCACATCGGCCCGCAGGTGCTTGCTTCCCATGACAACGTAGGCGCCTCCGTAGGCCTTGCGGACGAGGATGGTGATCTTGGGCACCGTGGCCTCAGCGTAGGCATAGAGCAGCTTCGCCCCGTCGCGGATAATACCCCGGTGCTCCTGCTCAGTGCCTGGCATGAAGCCCGGCACGTCCACCAGGGTCAGGATAGGGATATTGAAGGAGTCACAGAAGCGTACAAAACGGGCAGCCTTGATGGAGGCGTTAATGTCCAGGACGCCGGCCAGGTAGAGGGGCTGTTGAGCCACGATGCCCACGGGCCGTCCGCCCGCGCGGGCGAACCCCACGATCATATTCTGAGCGTACCGCTGGTGCACCTCAAAGAAATCGCCATCGTCCACGATGCGGTTGATGACCTCCCGCATGTCGTACCCTTTGACAAGATCATCAGGGACAATGTGGGCCAGGACATCGTCGGTGCGTTCAGGATCATCGTAAGAGGGGAAGACCGGTGGGTCCTCCATGTTGTTCTGAGGAAGGAAAGTGAGAAGGCGGCGCACCTCGCTGAAGCACTCCTGCTCCGTGGGGTAGCTGAAGTGGGCAACGCCGCTCTTTGTAGCGTGGCTCTCGGCTCCACCCAGGACCTCATGGGTCACCACCTCGCCGGTGGCTGCCTTGATGACGTCGGGACCCGTGATATACATCTGGCCGATGCCCTGGACCATGAAGACGAAGTCCGTGATCGCGGGGGAGTAGACCGCGCCCCCAGCACAGGGGCCCAGAATAACGGAGATCTGCGGGACGACCCCAGAGGCCATGGTGTTGCGCAGGAAGAGCTCCCCGTAGCCCGCCAGGCTTACCACACCCTCCTGGATGCGGGCGCCGCCGGAGTCGTTCATGCCGACCACCGGCGCTCCGTTCTTGATGGCCAGGTCCATGACCTTGCAGATCTTCTCTGCCACGGCCTCAGACAGGGAGCCGCCCAGCACGGTGAAGTCCTGGGCGTAGACGTAGACCAGGCGCCCGTGGACCTTGCCAAAGCCGGTGACCACGGCGTCGCCTGGGTACCCTGTAGACCCAGGCTCAATATCTGCGGCCCAACTCGTGACGAAGGGGTCCAGTTCCTGAAAGGTATCGGGGTCAAGGAGCGTTCCGATGCGCTCCCTGGCTGTGAGCTTACCCTTCGCGTGTTGCTGCTCAACGCGCTTGCTTCCACCTCCCAGCCGGCTTTCCTCTTTGCGCCGGCGTAGCTCCTCCAGGCGCTCCTCAATTCGTTTTTCTATTGCCATTGCATCCCCTGAAGCTTCAAAATGGATATCAGTACCCCAGGCCACATACGGACAGGAAAGGTGCGCCCGCGCGGCCCTGTTTTGCTAGCTAGGGAGTGTAGCGCGAATGGCCCGTAACTGCAAGGGCCAAACCGCCTATAACGACGTGCGAAACCGATGATTCACCGAATCCTCTCTCCCGCGGACCGCTACAGCCCTGTCCAGGCATTGCGCGGCGTCATCCGAGAACCATGCACAGGCGATTATACCGCCATGGCCCTGTTGCCACTTCAGGTACGTGCGGGAGAAGGAGCACGAGAGGATGGCTGTTCGGGCAACCCACGGCCGCCCTGAACGGGCGCGAAGGCCACGCTTGAGCACCAAGACCTCTACAGTTAGGAGCAGCCATGCAGCTCTTGGTCACTTCTGGCGACGTAATCAAAGCAATGGTTGGAAAGGTGTTCTACGGCTGGTGGATCGTGTACTGCGGTTCAGCAATCATGGCCGTGAGTGCTGGCATCAATTTCTATGGTTTCTCTGCCTTTTTTGTCCCCCTGGCGCAGGATTTCGGCTGGAAGCGCAGCGTTCTTTCCGGTGTGTTCTCCCTTTCACGCCTGGAGGGTGGAATCCTTGGCCCGGTTGAGGGATTGCTGATTGATAAGTTTGGCCCTCGCAGGATGATGCTCCTGGGGGTCCCTCTCATGGGCATTGGGTTTCTGTTCTTTAGCCGAGTGGACTCCCTCTTCAGCCTCTATCTGATTTACATCTTCCTTATCACCCTTGGATCCAGCCTGGGCACTTTCTCGCCTGTGGGAGCTGCGGTGGCCAACTGGTTCATAAGAAAGCGTAGCCTTGCCCTGGGCATCACCCAGGCGGGGGTGGCAGTAGGCGGCGCCGTATTTCTGCCCGTGCTGGGATGGCTCATCTCCGCCTATGGCTGGCGGACTGCGGCGGTGGTCGCCGGGCTCGTGATCTTGGGCATTGGCCTACCGATTACGCTGGTCATGCGCCACAAGCCGGAGCAATATGGCTTGCTGCCCGATGGCGCCAGTGCCCACCAGGCCCGGGGAGTAGCTGGCGATTCCCTGGACGAGGTTTCGCTGACCGCCTGGCAGAGCCTCAGGACACGGGCGCTCTGGTTCCTGGGATTTTCCCTCACGTTGCGTTCCCTGGTCACCACTGGGCTCACCATCCACTTCGTGGCTATGATGGTAGACCGCGACTTCTCCCTTACCGTGGCTAGCAGCTTGCTAGGGTCCGTGGCCTTGCTGAGCATAGTAGGTCGCCTGGGCATGGCTTGGCTGGGCGACTACCTGGACAAGCGCTACCTGTTGGCGGGATCCCTGGGGCTGATGGCTCTCTCCATGCTGGCTATGGGGCTGGCCGAGAGCCAGTGGCTTGTCGGGGCCATCCTCGTTGTCTACGCTGTGGCCTACGGAGGGGCCATCGTGCTGCCCATAGCCCTGCAAGCAGAGTACTTCGGCCGGGGATCCTTTGCGGCCATCCGGGGGCTGCTGAGCAGCTTGCAAACGCCTGGGATGCTGGTGGGACCCATCTTTGCAGGCTTCGTGTACGATGTCACCGAGAGCTACTTCGTGGCATTCATGGGCTTTGCGGTGGCCGGGCTTCTGGGAGCCTTGCTGTTGCTAGGAGTAAAGAAGCCAGGAGATCGTAACCCAGTTTCTGTGCCGTTGATGTCATGAGCGAGGAAGCGTCACATCCTGCGGATGCCCTCCGAGCGCTGAATCGCCGCCTCGTGGCGTGTCGCCAGTGCCCGAGGCTCGTTGCCCACCGCGAGCAGGCCGGGCTGGCAAAGAAGCCTGCCTTCCGGGAGTGGGACTACTGGAGCCGTCCCGTGCCTGGCTTCGGCGACGTGGAGGCAAAGGTGGTGATCGTGGGTATGGCGCCAGCGGCCCACGGCGGCAACCGCACGGGGCGCATGTTCACAGGCGACGCCTCGGCCCGCTTTCTCATGCAGGGCCTCCACCAGGCGGGGTTCGCCAACCAGCCGACCTCCGAGGAAGCCGGCGATGGCCTGGAGCTGCGAGGGGCCTACCTGACGGCTGCGGCGCGGTGTGCCCCACCCTTGGACAGGCTCACCCGGGAGGAACTGGTGCGATGTGAACCTTATCTACGAGAGGAGCTCGCCTTCCTAACCGAAGCGCGCATCCTCCTGGCGCTGGGCCGTGTTGCCTTTGTGGCGTGTCTGAAGGTGGCCGCCCAGGACGGCGCCAGGCCGTTGCCCCTGCCTTTCCAGCACGGGGCCAGGTATGAGTTACACGGACACCCTCCGCGCGTGCTGTACGCCTCCTACCACCCCAGCCCCCGGAACCATCAGACAGGGCGGCTCTCCCCAGAGAGCTTTCTGGAGGTGCTGCTGAGGGTGCGGCAAGAGGCAGATACCTTCGGGGCGGAGGTAAACATCCAGGCAGCCGACCCGGGGAAAAGGGGGTAGACCTCTCCCCTGTGGCCCCCTTCTCCGTGTCGGAGAGGGGGGCGGTGATGCGATGAAACAGTGTGATGCGCCCAAGGCGCATCACACTGTTTCATATGTACGTTCTCCCCCTTCCCGTGCGGGACGGGGGAGCCAGAGGGGGTTAGGTCATCCCGCTTAAGACCGTCAGAGTGCGGTACATTCAAGGCCCGTCTTCATGCCTGAGTCAGGCGTCTGCAACGCCATGAGCAACTGCTAGTGATCTCCGCCCCCGTACTTGAGCAGCCAGTACTCCAGGCTGTCGGCCACGGCCAGCCAGCTCGCCTCTATGATGTTGGGAGAGGCCCCCACCGTCTGCCAGGTGTGCGCGCCGTCGGTGGACTCAATCAGCACCCGCACGGTGGCCCCGGTGCCGGAGCCCTGGTCCACCACCCGCACCTTGTAGTCCACCAGCCGCGCCGCCGATATTCGTGGGTGGTCCTGCACCAGGGCCTTGCGCAGGGCCTGGTCGAGGGCGTTCACGGGGCCATTGCCCATGGCAGCGGTGTGCCGCACCTCCTGGCCCGACCGCACCTTGATGGTTGCCTCGGAGAGGAGGTCCTCGCTGCCGATGACGTCGGAGCTCCGGCGGCGGCTCTCCACGATGACCATATAGTCCACCAGCTCAAAGGGGGGAATGTAGCCGTCCACGGTGCGGCGCACCAGGAGCTCAAAGGAGGCCTCCGCCCCTTCGTACTGGTAGCCACGGCTCTCGCGCTGTTTGATCTCCTCCACGAGGGCCGTCACTTGCTCCGACGACACCTCTAGGCCAAGGCCCATCTGCCGGAGTTTATAGGCCACGTTGCCCCGGCCAGCCAGCTCCGACACCAGCATGCGGGTGGTGTTGCCCACCAGGGCGGGTTTGATGTGCTGGTAGCTGTCCTCCAGCTTGGCCACCGCAGAGCCGTGGAGGCCGCCCTTGTGGCCAAAGGCGCTGCTGCCCACAAAGGGCTGAGAGCCACTGGGCGGCATGTTCACCACCTCGTTGACGTACCGGTGGGCCTCAGTGAAGCGGCGGAGCTGCTCGTCGGTGATGCAATCAACCCCCATTTTCAGCTTCAGGTTGGCCGCCACCGAGAGCAGGTTGGCGTTGCCGCACCGCTCGCCATACCCGTTGACGGTGCCCTGCACCTGTACGACGCCTGCCTGTACCGCCGCCAGGCTATTGGCCACGGCCACCTCGCCATCGTTGTGGGTGTGGATGCCCAGGGGTGTGGGGAGCTCAGCTTTGACGCGAGGGACGATATCTCCGAGCTGGTGGGGTAGGGTGCCGCCGTTGGTGTCGCACAGCACCAGGCGCTCGGCGCCGGCCTGGGCAGCCGCCCGCAGACACTGCAGGGC
>JACQUH010000148.1 GCA_016210375.1 Chloroflexota bacterium | reverse complement strand
CTAGCAGACCCCTCAGCCTTTATAACCTGACCCCCTCTAGCTCCCCCTTCCCGTGCGGGAAGGGGGAGCTAGAGGGGGTCAGGTTATAAAGGCTGAGGGGTCTGCTAGCGCTCCCTGAAGTGCTGCTTCAGGGCCTCCACCAGGCCGGGGATAGTGTACTCCGAGGCCTGGATGTCTACGCGGAGGCCCAACTCGCGGGCTGTCTGGGCTGTGATGGGGCCGATGCAGGCGATGGCGGGCTTCTGGAGGGGGGAAACATCGCCACCCAGGATCTGCACAAGGTTGCGGACGGTGGAGGAGCTGGCAAAGGTAACGGCGTCTATTTGGCCGTCGCGGAGCATTTCCAAGCCTGGTAGGGGCGACGCATGCGTCGCCCCTACGTTTGCATCGCCTGGCTTGACGGTCCCGTAGGCTGCCACCTCGGTGACGTGAGCGCCCAGGGCGGCCAGGCCCGACACCAGGGCCGGGCGGCTGCCCTCGGCGCGGGGCACCAGCACCCGCATCCCTGGCGACACCACTCCTTGCAGAGCCTCAACTACGGCCTCGCCCACGTGCTCGCCGGGCACCAGGTCGGCGCAGAGGCCACGCCGGGCCAGGGCTTCCGCCGTGGCAGGGCCGATGGCGGCCAGCTTTACGCCGCCGAAGGCCCGGGCGTCCAGGCCCTCCCCTTGCACCGCCTTCCAGAAAGCCTCCACGCCATTGGCGCTGGTGAACACGGCCCACTGGTACGATGCCAGGCCCCGGGCCGCCGCTCGTAAGGGGGTGTCGTCCTCCAGAGGGCGGACCTCAATGGCGGGCAATTCCACCGCCTCGGCGCCCTCCTGGCCCAGCAGATCAACCAGGGCGCTGGCCTGGGTGCGGGCGCGGGTGACGAGGACTCGCTTGCTGAAGAGGGGGCGGCTATCGTACCACGCGACCTGCTGGCGGAGGGCCACCACGTCGCCAAAGACGGCCGCCACCGGCGGCTCCAGACCAGCCGCCTTGCCGCGCTCCAGGATGTCGGCCAGGGCGCCCACCACGGTGCGCTGCCCCGGGCGAGTGCCCCACTGCACCAGGGCTGCGGGCGTGTCTGGCGGCTTGCCGTGGGCGAGGAGGGCCTCCACCACGTTGGGGAGACTCTCCCAGCCCATGAGGACGATCAGCGTCGCAGGGTTGGCGGCGACCGAGGGCCAGTCTATCTGCGACTCGGGCTTGCCCGGGTCTTCGCTGCCGCTGACCACGGTGAAGGAGGCGGCGATGCCCCGGTGGGTGACGGGGATGCCGGCGTAGGCAGGGACAGCGATGGCTGAGGTGATGCCAGGCACCACCTCAAAGGGGATGCCAGCCTCGTACAGGGCGATAGCCTCCTCGCCGCCGCGACCGAAGACGAAGGGGTCGCCCCCTTTCAGCCGCACGACGCTGTTGCCCTCGCGGGCGTACTCCACCAGGTGCGGGTTGATGTCCTCCTGGGTGTTGGAGGTCCTGCGGGGCCACTTGCCGGCATAGGTGACCTCGGCGTCCGGGCGGACGAAGCGCAGGAGGCGCTCGTCCACCAGGCGGTCGTAGACGACGACGTCGGCCTGCGCCAGAAGCTCCTGGCCGCGCAGGGTGAGGAGGCCGGGGTCGCCGGGGCCTGCGCCGACCAGATAGACGGTGCCTTTGTGGATGGTTGCCATGGCTTACCTAACCCCTTGCCCCTTCCCTATTGGTCATCGAAGAAATATGGTGACATCCTTGCTTTCGTGGTCGGCGGCGCAGCTTTCACCCTCACCCTAGCCCTCTCCCCTCAAGGGAGAGGGGATTGCCCCTTCTCCCCTTGTGGGAGAAGGTTGGGATGAGGGGTAAACGTACCACATTCAATGTCATTCCATTTTGTCAATGACCATAAGGGAAGGGGGACAGGATGATACCGCACCCTGATGGTCATTGACCAAATGCTGTTCCGATGGGGTTGCAACCTCACCCCCTGTGGCCCCCTCTCACTTTGGGAGAGAGGGACGAAAGACTAAGGAACTATCTCAAAAGTCGCTCTGGCACTACCCCCTCAAGGTCATTGAACAAATAAGTTGCCAGTGAGACCCGACCTCTCCCCCTATGGTCCCCCTCTCCGCAACGGAGAGGGGGACAGTGAGTTGAGGAATTGGTGTGATGCGGCAGAGCCG
>JACQUH010000147.1 GCA_016210375.1 Chloroflexota bacterium | reverse complement strand
CCTTCAGGCTGGGGTGCAAAAAGCCATTTTGAGATAGTTACTTATCCCCCTCTCCTAAAGGGAGAGGGGGAGGCCCGTGTCCCCCCTTCCTGTGCGGGAAGGGGCCCGGGGGTCAGGTCGGGCGTCTCATTTTCATCCTTGAGGGTGCCAGTGGCTACTGGCATGGAAGATTCTGAGGGTGTCCTTCCGCCGAAGGACGACCGAACGAATCTCTGACCAGTCCCGACACGTCGGGATCCGCCACCCTCCCCTTGCTCAGAATGACATGATGGAACGGCACTTTGTATAGTTACTTTGTATAGTCAATGACTATCGGGGGGCGGTGCGGTAGAGGTCCTTGAGATAGTTCCTAGAACAGAAGAAGGACGTGCCATGAACACCCTGGCAAGAAGCTACCGGCTGGCCCTAGAGAGTTTCAAAGTGCTGCGGCGGGACCCTGAGTTGGCAGTGTTCCCGGTCATCTCATTCCTCGGCACCCTTTTGGCAGCGGGGGCCATCGGGTCCTTGGGCTGGCTGTCAGGTATCCTCAGCTTTGCCGACGCCATCACGCCGGGGAACGTCCTGCTGCTCTTTCTCTTTTACTTCTGCACCTACTTTGTCACCATCTACTTCCAGGTAGGGCTGGTGGCATGCGTGCAGCACCGCCTGGCTGGAGGCGACCCAGACCTATCTTATGGCGTCAAGGCTGCCAGCCGGCGTCTTGGGCCCATCGTTTCGTGGGCTGTTGTCGCCGCCATCGTGGGGCTGGTGCTGGGGTTGCTGCAGCGGGCGGCGCGCAAGAGTACCGGCGGCGTGGGCGGAATTGGGGCCCAGGTCGCCATCGGGATCGTCGGGATGGCGTGGAGCTTGGCGACCTTCTTTGTCATTCCCATACTCGCGGCAGAGGGTATAGGCGGCCTCGCCGTTGTGAAGCGATCGGCGGGCATCATCAGGCATCGGTGGGGTGAGGCGGTGGTGGGCCAGGCAGGGATAGGGCTGTTTATGGGCCTTGTGGCGGTCGGTCTTGCCCTGGTCCTGGGTCTCCCTGGTGTCCTGGCCCTTGCCTCGGGGAGCACCGTTGGAGTCGTCGCGGGAGTCGCCATCCTCGTGGTGGCCGTGCTGGCCGTACTGACCATCATCGCGGTGGCGGCGACCCTTCAAGCCATCTACACTGTGGTGGTCTACCAGTACGCCATCGCTGGTCAAAGGGGAGAGGGTTTCCCGGCTGCGCTGGTGGAGGGCGCCTTCCAACCAGGCCAGGGGCAGGGAGGCAACCAGTACCCCAGGGGGATAGTGTAAGACCGGTCCCAGGTCTCTCCAGGGGTAAGGGGAGGTAATGTCTTAGAAAGTATCTCAAAACTCGCTTTGGCGCCGCCGCCTGAAGGGGGCGGCATCATGCCCCAGCCTTCAGGCTGGGGTGAAAAAAGCCATTTTGAGATAGTTACTTGGTTGACATGTTGACACAAGGTGATGGCGATGGGGAACCGTGTGTCAAACGTTACATCACCTACAGGGAAACACTGCGTGTGCCCAGGTGTACCGCCTGCTGCCGTTTGTGGGGTGTGGACCTCTCCGGGCTGATGGGGATGCCTTCACTTATGCTTCACGCTTCGCAGGACAGCCAGCCGCGCCGGTGGGCCAGGGCCTGCTGGAGGGCATCGCCGGTGGCCTGGCGCTGCTGGTTGGCCTTAATCAGGGCGCTGTTGCCTTCGGCGGTCCGGCCCTGGGACAGGAGGTCCATGGCCCGCACCATGGATTCAGCGTAGGAGGTCATGGTATCCCGTATCGGACCGGCGTCGCCCAGGGCTGACGTCCCGGTAACCACGCTCAGCAGCATGGACCATGCCTCTCGGAATTGGCGAAGCTCGGCAGTGCCCTGCGCCTCTCCACCTCTCCCACCCCGCAGGAGAAAGCGGTTCCAGGCAATGGCCAGCTCTGTGCCCTCGGCTTCCAGGCGGCCCAGGGCGCACAGGCTCTCTCCCACCTGCTCCTCGGGTTCCAGGTTCTCCTGTATGTCCTGCACGAAGCCAGTCCACAGCGATTGCGCCGGGAAGCCCAGGGCCTCCTCCAGGGGAGCCAGGGAGTCCTCGTCGGCCTTCTGATAAGCGTGCAGGGTATCTTGTAGGATGGCGCTTCCTTGCGACTGCACCAGGTACTCCACCAGCAGCCAGGCCTCGGCGTACAGCAGGTCCAGGCGGCGATAGTTGTCCGGGTTCATCCAGTCAAAGCCCTGAAGCTGGGCGGGGTCAGGCAAGTCCCCCTGCCGGACAGCCCGCCGTACCTTGCCCCTTGCATCTAACGCCCGCTCCTCCAGGCCGGGCGACCCTAGCTCGCGGTCAACCCGCGTGGCAATGTACTCCGCAACACCTTCTCCCAGCCACTGGGGCAGGTTGGGCGCAGCCACATGGGTCAGCTCGTGGGCGGTGTTGTGCACAATCCCCACGGCCTGGGCGTTCACGTACACGTTGACATCTATGGCTTCACCGGCCCGCATTTTATAGGCGGCGAAGCCTGCTAGCCAGGTGGGCTGCTGGAACTCGTTCTCCTTAGCAAACTGGTTGAACTGGCTCTCCAAGGCGATGAAGACGTCAAAGGGTGGCAACTCTGTAACGCCGAGCTCCAGCTCCTGCACCCCTCTGGTGACGGCCAGGGTCTCTTTGACCTGGCGCACCGTCTGGTAGGGGACCCACGGTTCGTAGGAGAGGAGGCCGCCGGAGAGCCGCTCCTGGAGGTAGGGGCGGCCTTGCTTGAGGACGGCGCCGACCAGGGGAGGCTGGACGGCAGGCGTTGCCAGGGCCACGGGTGTGGGCGTACCGGTTGCTGTAGGCTCTGCCTTCCCGGTAAGCCAGTCGCCAGCCCCCTGGCACGCGCTGGCCGCCAAGGCTGCCAGCAGCAGCACCAGGAGCCAGAGGCAGCGAGGCTTTCCCTTGCCAGAGACCCGCATCATGGCCTGTCCCAGGATAATGCTTCTACTGTTTCCATGGCTTGGCGAACCTTGGCGAGTTCTTTGTCGGCGAGCCTGACCTAACCCCCTGGCCCCCTCCCCGCACGGGAAGGGGGAGAAGGTTTTTTACTCGGTGTGATGCGGCAGAGCCGCATCACACCGAGTCCTTGGTCCACAGGGGGAGAGGTTAGAAGCACGGCACCGCAAGGGTTTCGTTCATGACCGCTAGGGTCAGGAAGGGCAGGCCGCATGCTCATGCCCTGCCCTCGGCGCGGGAAGCCTGCACCCTTGGCCGGCGCCGGAAGAGCCGGCCAATCTCGCCCAGCTCCCACATCACCAGGAGCTGGCTGGCCACACCAATGGAGGTGTATGTTCCTGTGACAATGCCGATGAACAGGGCAAGGAGGAAGGGCCGCAGGCTTTCGCCTCCCAGGAGCAACAAGGCAAGAACGGCGATGAGGGTAGACGTGCCGGTGATCAGGGACCGCCCCAGGGTCTCCGTGATGCTGTTGTTCACCACCTGGGACAAGGGCATATCCGGTGCGCGGGCAGCGTTCTCCCGTATGCGGTCCATGACGACGATGGTGTCGTTCACGGCGTAGCCAAGGACCGTGAGGATGGCGGGAATGAACAAGGCGTTCACTTCCAGCTTCACCGCCTTGCCCAGGACGGAGAATGCCCCAATGACCACCAGAGCATCGTAGATGAGGGCGATGACCGCTACCGTGCCATAGCGGAAGGGCTTGGGAACCTTTCTGAAGGAGTAGCTCATGTACAGGAGAATGGCTACCAGGGCCACGCCCACAGCCAGGAAGGAATACCGAACCGTGTCCCTCGCTACCACACCGGAGATTGAGGAGATATCGTACCGGGATAGCGGGGCCAGCGTGGCTAGGGCATCGCTTATCTGCTGACGCTCAGAGATGGCGCCTTCCCCCACCGGGGCTTTGAGGGTGCTTAGCCGTACGAAGTAGCCGTTGTCACCTGCCTTCTGGATAATGGCCTCCGGGTGGTTCAGCTCCACTAGCTTAGCGCGAAGCTGCTCCACGGGTACCAGCGTGCTGAACTCCACACTGATGGTGGAGCCACCGGTGAACTCAATGCCCAGGTACAGACGTGGGGGAATGGCCAGGGAGATGATTCCCGGCACCACGAGAATCAGGGCGAGCAGAAGGAACCAGCGACGCTGTCCGACGAAATTCATGCCCTATGTCCTCTCTTGGGAAGGGACCGCGATAGCGGGCCCCGTGGGAGCGGCGGAACGCGGGGGCTCAGGGGTGAACCACGAGCGGCGAGCGCCGAGGGGGCTCGCTGCCAGCAGGGCCAGCAGCACCTTGCTGACAAAGACGGAGGTGAACATGCTCAGCGCGACGCCAATGGCCAGGGTAGTGCCAAAGCCCGCCAGCAGCGTTGCCCCGGTGCGCTGGCCGAACCATATGAGGATGACGCTGGTGATGATGGTGGTGAGGTTGGAGTCCCAGATGGCGGCCCAGGCCCGGCTAAAGCCAATCTCAATGGCCGCGGGCAACGTCCGGCCCACGCGCAGCTCCTCCTTCATCCGCTCAAAGAT
>JACQUH010000014.1 GCA_016210375.1 Chloroflexota bacterium | reverse complement strand
TCTATGTCCAGCACCCTTGGGCCGTAGCGAAAGGTGGGCGTTCGCCCTGTCTCTCGCTCTACCTCCTGGCAAAAGGCCAGCACCTCTAAAGGCGGGAGGTCGGTCTCGCCACAGCATGCCACGTTCAGGAACTTCAGCTGCTCCGTGTACCCCAAGGGCTCCGTCTGGTACACCGATGAAGCCGAAAGGTGATGGATGCGCCCCGCCAGCAGCTCCAACCCCCGCCGCAGGTTGGCCTCCCGGTCGCCCAGGTTCGTGCCAAGGCCTAGGTAGACGGTTGTCACGGCCTGTCCTTGACCATGAGCCAGCAATCGCGCCATTCGCCTTCGTGCAGCTCATGCCTGGGAAGCAGCTTCACACGCTTGAAACTGCATTTCTCATAGCACCGTATAGCCCGGCTATTGGTCACCTGCGGGTCAATGACAATGCGGGTCGCGCCGAGGTCTTCAAACAGGTGGCGGGCCAGGGCCTCTATCACTGCCGTGCCTATTCCCCAGCCCCACAGCTCCGGTTCGCCTATGAAGATGTCTAACCCATAGACACCTTCAGCTGTCTCCAAAGCGTACTCTGCGGCATTATCAACAGCATAGAACTGGAGATAGCCTAAGGGCTGCCCTGCTTGCTCAAGGATGCACGCTATCACGCGGTTGCGGCCCTCCGCACGTGGCCCGTACTTTCCCACTACCTTTGCGTAGTCGTAGCGGTTGTCACGGCCAAAAACGAACTCCAGCACCCGCTCGTCGCTCAGCCAGCGCGCCAGAAGCTCGTAGTCCTCCGCTCTCTCGCATAGCAGGCGGATGCGCAGGCCGTTCGCCGCTTCCACAACTATCGTGTCCATCACCCGGCCCACCCCCGCACTATCGCATCCGTCATCTTTGCTACCCGCGCCATGGCCTTCACGTCGTGCACCCGCACGATGTCGGCACCGTTGGTAATGGAGACGGCCACCGTAGCCGCCGTACCCTCCACGCGTTCCTCTGCGGGCAGGCCAAGGACAAGGCCGATGGTGGACTTGCGGGACGTGCCAACAAGGAGCGGGTATCCCAGAGTTTTCAGCTCCCGCAGGCGGCGCAGCAGCTCCAGGTTGTGCTGGGGTGTCTTGCCGAAGCCAAAGCCCGGGTCAAGAATGATCCGCTCCGGCGCCACGCCCGCCTCCATGGCCTGGACGGCGCTGCGCTCAAGACTGCTCCGCACGTCGCGAAGGAAGTCAACGTACTGCGTGCCGTGCTGGTTATGCATCAGAATCAACGGCGCTCTTGCCTCCGCCGCAACTTCAGCGACCCCTGGATCGGCCTTCAGGCCCCACACGTCGTTGATCACGCTGGCTCCCGCTGCCAGAGCGCGCCGCGCCACCTCCGCCTTGTAGGTGTCCACGCTGATGGGAACGGACACCTCTTTTGCCAGCCGCTCAATGACAGGGACGACCCTGCTGGCCTCCTCCTCGGCGCTGATGGCCCCGGCCTGCTGGCCATAGCGCTTGCCAAAGCGAAGGCCCTCCACGCGGGCGGTGGAGGGCGGGCGGGTGGACTCGCCGCCCACGTCCAGGATGTCGGCGCCCTCGGCGGCAAAGCGCATGCCCTGGGCAACCGCTGCGTCCACGTCCATGACGCCGTCGCCGGAGAAGGAGTTCGGCGTCACGTTGATCACGCCCATGATGTACGTCCGTCGGCCCCACTCAAAGCGGGTCCCCCGGCAAACCGTGGCAGGGCTTCTGTACAGATTGGCGGGCAAGGTAGAGCTACCTCTCTCTGCCGCCCGTGCGGGCCGCCGCCGACTGCTGCGGCTCACGGTACGACGGCCTGGCGAGCTGCAACACGGCGCTGCCCGCAAGGAAGATGCCGATGACCGCGGCGAAGCCCGTGTTGTAGCTGCCCGTAGTATCAAAGCTGAGGCCCATCATCAGCGGCCCGATGAGAGAGGAGCCTATGGTAGCCATGTTGGCCAGGCCAAAGACGGCCCCAAAGTGTTTCAGGCCAAAGGAGTCTTGCACCAGCAGCGGCCACACCGCCCCCATGCCCCCGTGGGACAGCCCGTGGATGGGCAAGACCAGCCACAAGAAAGG
>JACQUH010000145.1 GCA_016210375.1 Chloroflexota bacterium | reverse complement strand
TCTCCGCACAGAGGGAGAGCATTCCCCCTTCCCATGCGGGAAGGGGGCCAGGGGGTTAGGTCAGACTCGGTAACGTAGCGTTAGAAGCACCACACTAGAATAGGCCCGCCATGATCCCGCTGAAGCTGACGCTGGAAAACTTCAAGTGCTACCGGCGCAACGTGCCCACCCTGCATCTGAAGGGTGTGCAAATCGCCTGCCTGTGCGGGGCCAACGGGCACGGGAAGTCGTCGCTGCTGGACGCCATCACCTGGGCGCTGTGGGGCGAAGCCGGGGAGGTGCGCTCCCAGGAGGAGCTGGTGCACATCGGCGAGCAGGACATGCGGGTGGAGCTGGAGTTCATCGCCGGCGGGCCATCTTCGGGGCCGGCCAGGGGGCAGCGGTACCGGGTCATCCGGCGGTACGCCCGGGGACGAGCAGGCAGAGCAACGTCCCTGGAGCTCCAGGTGGCCACAGGCCCAGAAGGCGAGGGCGAGTTCCGCAGCATAAGCGGCAGCTCGGTGCGGGAGACTGAGGCGCAGATCAACCGCCTGGTGGGCATGGACTACACCACCTTTGTCAACAGCGCCTTCTTGGTGCAAGGGCGGGCCGACGAGTTCACGACCAAGCGGCCAGCGGAGCGCCAGCAGGTCCTGGGAAAGGTGTTGGGGCTGGAGCTGTACGAACGGCTTCAGGACCGGGCCAAGGAGAAGGCGCGGGATCGGGCGGCGCAGATGCAGGGCCTTCAGGGCCAGGTGCAGGCATGGTCGCAGCAGCTTGCCCAGCGGCCAGAGCACGAGGCGCAGTTGCCCCAGGTGGAAGCGGCGCTGGCGGCGGTCCACGAGGAGGTTGCGTTGGCGGCGGAGGCAGCCAGTGCGCAGCAGGAAAGGCTGCGCTCCCTTCAGCAGCAGCGGCGGGAGATGGAGGCGCTGGAGCGCCAGGCGGCGGTGGCGAAGGAGGAGGCGCGCCAGCTTGGGAGCCAGCGGGTCCAGCACGGGCGGCGCGTCCAGGTCTGGGAGGCGCTGGCGGCGCGGCAGAGCGAGATCCTTCAGGCCTTCGCGCGGCTGGGGGAGCTGCGCGGGCAGGAGGAAGCCCTGGGCCGGCTGGTGGAGCCTTACGCTCGCCTTCAGGAGCGACGGAAGGGCGTACAAGGGCGGATTGACGCGTTGCCTGGGTTGGAATCGGCGCTGGCGGCGGCTCAGGGGGATCTGGAGACGTTGCACAAACGGGAAGAGACGCTGGAAGGCCGCCGCACGGAGCTGCAAGGGATGGAGGTGGCCCGTCAGAGCCAAACTGAAGCGAACCAGCGGCTCATGGCGGAGATGCACGGGCTGCGCAGCAAGGTGGATATGCTCTCCGCCCAGGTGGATGCCCGCTGCCCTCTTTGCGGGAGGGTGCTTGGCCTTCAGGACCGGGAGCACATTGCCCAGGAGTACGCGGCCCAGGGCAGGGCCATTGCCCAGGAGTACAGGCAGAACGACGAAAGGCTGAAGGAGGCGGAGCCGAGGCAAAGAGAGATGGCGACCTGGATCCAACGGGAGGAGGGAGAAGTTGCCAGGAGGCGCCAGCACGTCCATGCCCGCCAGGGGACCCTGGCCCAACAGCTAGCGGAAGCCCAAAAAGCGCCCGCCGAGCTGGTGCGGCTGGACGGCGAGCTGGACGCCTTGGGCTATGCCCCGGAGCGCCACCGCGAGGTGCGGGAGGGCCTGAAGGCGCTGGCGCTGGCCGATGAGGAGCACCGCACGCTCCAGGAGGCGCTCCAGGGGCTGCCGGAGGAGCGGGAGGGCCTGGCTAGAGTGGCCGTCTTGTATCAACGGCGACAGGAGGCCCTGGCTCAGGCGGAGGAGCGCATGGCCCTGGTGCGGCAAGACGTGGCAGCCTTGCCGGAGGTGGAACGGCGGGCGCGGGAGGCGGAAAGCCGCCATGCCTCGTCCCAGGCGCGGCGCCAGGAGCTCCTGGTGCGCCAGGGGTCCCTGCGGGAGCGGCTGCGGGAGTATGGCGAGCTGGAAAAGAAGAAGGCGGAGGCCGAGCTACGCCTGGGCGGGATTGGCCGCGAGCGCCAGGTGATGGAGGAGCTGGCGACGGCCTTTGGCCGCACGGGGGTGCAGGCCCTCATCGTGGAGGCGGCCATCCCGGAGCTGGAGGCGGACGCCAACGACCTGCTGGGGCGCATGACTGACAACACGATGCACCTGAAGCTGGAGACTCAGCGGGAAACGCAGCGCGGCGACGTGGTGGAAACGCTGCAGATCAAAGTGTCGGACCCCCTGGGCGCCCGCAGCTACGAGACCTTCAGCGGGGGCGAGGCCTTCCGCATCAACCTGGCCTTGCGTATCGCCCTGTCCAAGCTGCTGGCGCGGCGGGCCGGCGCTCCGCTGCCGACGCTGTTCATTGACGAGGGGTTCGGCACCCAGGACGCCGCGGGCCGGGAGCGTATCCTGGAGGTGATCCAGACCATTGCGCGGGACTTTGAGCGCATCTTGGTGATCACCCACATGGAGGAGGTCAAGGAGGCCTTCCCCGTGCGCATAGAGGTGCAGAAGACGGAGGCTGGCTCTACCTTTGTGATGACATGAAAGGGAGGACAGACATGCCAGGGAGCACATGGGGCGACATCTACAAGGAGCTGGGGGCAAGGCCCGTCGTCAACGCCCTCGGCAGCGTGACCATGCTGGGCGGCTCCACACCAATACCCGAGGTGAAGGAGGCCATGGAGCGGGCCAACGGCGCGTACATCCCCATGATGGAGCTGGAGGAGAAGGCAGGGGAAGCCATCGCGCGGTACACCAACGTGCCGGCAGCGTACGTCACCTCTGGGGCAGGCTCGGCCCTCACCCTGGCCACGGCGGCTTTCATGGCCGGGGACGACGACGAGAAGATCCAGCAGCTTCCGGACACCTCGGGCATGAGGAACGAAATCCTGATCCAGAAGCGGCAGCGGTACTGGTACGACCGTTGCTTGCAGCTTGCGGGAGCAAGGCTAGTGGAGTTTGGCTCGGCGGAGCGCACGACCCGGCAAGACCTGGAGCAGGCCCTGGGGCCGAAGACGGCGGCGGTGCACTACTACGCCGTGGAGCGCAGCCCGGACCCCTTCGCCCTGTCGCTCCAGGAGACCATTGAGATCGCCCATGCCCATGGGGTGCCGGTGATGGTGGACGCCGCGGGACAGATATACCCCCTGGAGCTGTTCGGCAAGTACGTGCGCATGGGGGCCGACATCCAGTGCGTCGCCGCCAAGTACCTGGGGGCACCCCAGTCCACGGGCCTGGCCCTGGGCACCAGGGAGGCCATCCGCAAGCTGGGCCTCCAGTCCTTCGCCGCCTACGAGGGCCGCCGCGTACGGGGCATTGGCCGGCCCCAGAAGATAGACCGCCAGGAGATGGTGGGCGCTGTGGCCGCGGTGAAGCACTGGATGACCATGGACCACGAGGAGCGCCTGGCCAAAGCGGAGCGCCAGAGCCAGGCCATCATCGCACCGCTGCGGGGCATCCCCGGGGTCAAGGCCACCATGATGGACAACATCCTGGGCCACCAGCCTTACGGCGTTCGGCTGGAGGTGGACGCCCGGGTCGCGCGCCTCTCGGCCAGGGACGTGGTGGACCGGCTGAAAGCTGGCGACCCGCCCATCTGGACCGGGCTGCGGGATGGCGAGGACCACATCACGATCCACGTCTTCGGCCTGAACGAAGGGGAAGACAGGCTCGTGGGGGAGCGCATCGCCGCACTCCTGCGGGGCTAGCACTCACTTACGAAAGTGGTCCGCCATCAAAGTCCCGTTCGTGGTGAGCTTGTCGAACCACGAACCCGCCCTTCGACAGGCTCAGGGCGAACGGATTTCTATCGTGCGCGTACTTTTGCAACCAGGGGCTAAGGCCTTGGTGCGTACCGTCGGGGTGCACGTGCGCAGCATACCCCTGCTTGTCCCCCGGTGCGGCACCAGGTAGGATAGAAGAGTGGGCCATCCCCTCGGCCCGCCCTCGTTGCCCGATGGTGTAGTGGTAGCACAGCGGACTTTGAATCCGTTAACCCTGGTTCGAATCCAGGTCGGGCAGCCAGTCTACCTTGTTAGGAGCATGACCGTGGCCGCTGATGCGGAAGAGGTCCTCAACTGCGCCTGCTACGACGCTGCCCATATGCTTCGGGTCTCGCTCTGGAAGGACCCCTCTGGGCCAGACCTAATTGTCACGGTTCACCTGACGCCAAGGCCGCTCCTTAAGCGAACATGGGAGGCGCTACGTTACGTGATGAGCCGGGACTTGCCCCACGGGCATTTTGAGGAAACCCTTCTGCGGGTACAGGACGTTCCCAGGCTCCGGCGTTTACTGGACCAGTTTGAGCAGGCGAGCCGAGAGGCGTCATCAGCCGGGGCCGATGACGGTCCCACGGGACAGAAAGTTGGACCGAGGAGCACTCCGAGAAATACTGCGGATGGCGGGGATTAGCGTGGAAGAGTTTGTCCGGCTGGTTCGCAGCAGACGACTGGTTTTCCCTTGGCACTGGGCCGAAACCAGGCAGGGCAGTTGTGTAGTCACCTACGTGCACCGCTTGAGGCAAGATAAAGGAGGAACGCATGGGAAAGCTTCCAGATAGCGGGCCGCAAAGGCAGGCAAGGGTACCATTGCTGCCGTTGTGGGCTTCGATGGAGCTAGACCGAGTGTGGGCGGCCAGGGTCCTTTATCCTTTTCAACCGGTGTCTCAATCAGAAGCGGCGACGATGGCGGAATGGGCGTGTGCAATATCGATGTTGGTTGGCAGGCAATTCGCGAACGAAAACGCTGCCTTGGGCGAACTGCTAGGACTTAACTCTTCCGTGCTCCAAGGTCTTCAAGACGACCGTTCTTTATGGCCGGATTGCTGAGACGACTTCGACTTCGACGACCCGGTGATGCTAGGTGATTGGCGTGAGTCGGGGGCCTTCTTACCTTTGGCAGTGACACTTGTTGACAGATTTAGGCCGACAACGGCTCCGGGGCTGGCTGCGGGTGATCGCCAACAGTTGCTATGGCTCATGGAGGCTGTTTCCCTCGATGCACTGATCCGCGGTAGTGTCTTCCCCAGATGGACAGGCTATTGTTGGTTAAATCTTTCCGACGCGCTCGATGGCCAAGTTGCTGCCACTCCCCTTGCGTTGGATCTGCCGTCACGTATCAAGAGGCGGAGAAGCATCAAGAGCAGACACTTACCAGCTTGGCTCTTCTCCGTCGAAGACCGACTATGTGCATGCATTGAATTATATTTGAAGGACGCAGACGCTTTCCCGACCGGTCCCTCAGCCATGCTTCAAACAACTATCCGTCGTAGGCGGGAGAGCTTGTCGGAGGGCTCACACTGACACACAATCAACGTGAGCACAGTGGAGAAGTAGGGCCAATAGGCATCGGCTGAGTCGCCGAGTCACTGAGTGCCAACCCGCCAGTTCAGTCTGCTGTCCTCAGCCGAAACCTTCTCAAAAGAGCCAAGGCTTCTTGCGGTGCTTATCCAAGGTGCTGTTTGGCAGTTCCTGGGCTGGCACGCCAACACTGAGTTCAAAAGTTCTTGATTCCATACAGGTCGGGCGGCCGGCGAGGAACGGAGCATGGAACGGTGTGCTGCGGCGAAGCCGCAGCACACCGTTCCAAAGGTATCTTCTCCCGCTCCCCAGATCGGCCTAGGGGATCCTTCCCACAGGCATGTTGACCCACGCGCTCATCTCGTGCGGCGAGGTGACGGGCTCGGCCCTGCACACGTAGGACCGGTTCAACTGGTCAACCGAGGTGACCCCCAGTAAGGCCATAGCGGAGACAACCTCGTCCTCCATGATTTCCAGGACCCGCACGAGGCCCGCCGCGCCGGCTGCCCCCAGCCCCCAGCCCTGGAGCTTCCCGATGGCCACCGCCTTGGCCCCAAGAGCCACGGCCTTCAGCACATCGCTGCCCCGCTGTATCCCGCCGTCTACGACGATGTCGGCCTTGCCCCCCACGGCGTCAACGATCTCCGGAAGCATGTCCATGGTGCCCAGTCCGTGGTCCAACTGGCGCCCGCCATGGTTTGACACCCAAATGACCTCAACGCCGTGCTCCATCGCCATCGCCGCGTCTTCGGCCGTTGCCACCCCCTTGAGCATGAAGGGCAGGCCAGCCAACTCCTTGATCCTGTCCATGGTCTCCCACGTCAGGGCGGCTTGATAGGACGGGCCGCGACCCCCGCCCGTGGCGCTGGCAGGGCCAGTGCGGTGCAGCATCGGCCTCTCTCTCCGGCTGGGAGAAGCAGTATCCACGGTGAGACAGAGAGCCACATAGCCGGCCTGTTTCACGCGACCGATCAGCTCCTTGACCCACCCCCAGTCCCCCCGTACATACAACTGGAAGACCTTCGGGTTGCTGGCGGCCTGGGCAATCTTCTCCAGGCCAGGCTCTGTGACTGTGCTCACGGTGTGGATTATACCGAACTCATGGGCAGCTCTGGTGGCCGCCACGCCCCCTTCTGGTGTGAAGCGTTGCAAGCTTCCGATGGGGGCGAGCATCACTGGGATGCGCATCTTATGCCCCAGGAAGGTCGTGGAAGGGTCCACCTTGGTCACGTCCACGAGCACCCGGGGGCGGAAGGCCCATCGGTCAAAAGCGAGCCTGTTGCGCCGCATGGTCGTCTCGGACTCCGATGCACCGGTCAGGTAATCCCAGGCGCCCTGGTCCAGGTTGCGGCGCGCCGCTTGAATAGCCTCTTCGTTGGTCACAAAATCAGGACCCATTGCTTTCCTCCTCGGCATCAGCGGTGTTTGATCTGGCAGGAATGGGCGATGGCGCGTAGCAAGGCGGCAGGGACACCTTGCTCGTATGCGGCCAGCCCCCAGGCAGCCATTCCACCCAGGGCGGAAGCCAGGCAATAGGCACGTTAACGCCCTTCCAGGCCCCGCACATGATAGCACGTCCACGGCCAGTTTCCAGACCAGCGGGGCAGCACTTGTCTGGCCTCTCTAGGCCCGGTAGGATAGACCTGGAAAGAGGGGAAGGCCGCAATCGTGCGGAGCCCCGATCAATCCCGTACAGAAGAGTCCCTGCCTTGGAGAAGGATTCTTGCCTCAATGACCGCCGCCTGGTTTCTGATAAGCCAAGAGGGCAAGCCCCTGGGCATGTACCTGCAGGAGCGCGCCAACCCTGCGCCTGAGGAAGGCGAGCGAATCCGGCACGGCGACGGTTGGCAGGAGGCCAAGGTGCTGGCGTGGGAGGAGCTGCCGAGGGTGTGCGCCATGCGGCGGTACCGGGTGGTGATCCGTATCGTCAGGTGAGCGGGATGAAACTGGTAGCGGAGATAAGACCCTTCCCGCGGTACGCTCAGCCGGTGCTCTTGTCTTGCGACGGCAAAGGAGATGGTCACCTCCGGCTTTGATCCCTCTATTCGTATATGGTCTGTGCCAGCCTTTGAGGTGGTGCGTACGCTGCAAGGGCACATCCAGAGTGTCAACGCCCTGGTGTTGTCCAGTGACCAGAGGGTGCTGGCCAGCGCCTCCACCGATAGGACAGTACGCCTCTGGGACTACGCTTCAGGTTCATGCATGCGAGTGCTCAAGGGGCATGCCAACACCGTGGTGGGGGTGAAGCTCTCGCCCGACGGCCTCTGGGTCGCCACGGCTTCCTACGATACAACAGTGCGCCTGTGGCCCCTGGCCGGGGAAGGGGAGCCGAAGGTGCTCAGGGGCCATCCTAGGAATGTGACCTCGGTGGCCTTCAGCAAGGATGCCCAACTGCTGGCCTCTGGCGGCCTGGGAGACGACGTGTTTCTATGGTCGGTAGAATCTGGCCAGCAGATTGGTCCGTTGACGGGGCACAGGACGGCGGTGGGGAGCCTGGCTTTCACGCCGGACGGAACCCGCCTGTGGTCCATGGGTTATCCCGGCAGCATCATCGTGTGGTCGGTTGGCGACTGGCAACCGGTGCTTCAGGCAGACATCGGTGCGGAAAGACCCTATGCCCTTACTCTCTCTCCGGATGGCCGGCTGGCAGGTGTCACGCTAGACCACGGCGCGGCCCTGTACGAGGCAGAGCGGTTTGAGCGGGTGGCCCATGAGAAGACGCCGGTGAAGGGATGTACGGCGTGGCTTTTTCTCCTGATGGCAGGCTGTTGGCGGCGGCATCGGAGGACGGCAGGGTGAGAGTGTGGGAGATTCCGTTTACCTTTGCGTGACGTTCAATCTCCCGACTAAAGTCGGTTGCTATCGCAATCCAGCCCCGGCACTTCAGTGCCAGGTCACACCTATCCCGACTCGTAGGCGAACGCAACCAGTATGGGCGGTGGTTTGAATCTGGCTCACTACCTGGCCTATAATCGGCGTATGGAGGTGAATCTCTCGTGCTGAAATCCATTTCCTGCGGCGACGTACGACCTTCACACATTGGCCATGCCGTGACCCTGGCGGGCTGGGTACACCGCCGCCGAGACCATGGCGGGCTGATCTTCATTGACCTGCGGGATAGCCGCGGGCTGGTGCAGGTGGTGTTCAACCCGGAGACGGCGCCAGAGGCCCACCGTACCGCCGAGGCTTTCCGCAACGAGTGGGTGGTGCAGGTAGAGGGGGAGGTGCGCCTGCGCCCGGTAGGCACCCCCAACCTCAATCTGCCTACCGGCGATGTGGAGGTGTACGTCACCCGGGCCAGGGTGCTGAACCAGTCCAGGACGCCGCCCTTTGAGATCGCCGACCCCGGCCAGGTGGACGAGCTGGTGCGCCTCCAGTGGCGCTACCTGGACCTGCGCACCGCCCGTATGCACGACAACATGGTGCTGCGCCACCGCGTGGTGAAGCACATGCGGGACTTCCTGGACGCACGGGGCTTCCTGGAGATTGAGACGCCTATCCTCATCAAGAGCACGCCGGAGGGCGCACGGGCCTTCCTGGTGCCCAGCCGCATGTATCCGGGCAGCTTCTACGCCCTGCCACAGTCGCCCCAGCAACTCAAACAGCTCCTCATGGTGGCCGGCTTTGAGCGGTACTTCCAGATTGCCCGGTGTTTCCGCGACGAAGACCTGCGGGGCGACCGCCAGTTTGAACATACTCAGTTGGACATTGAGATGAGCTTTGTAGATGAAAACGATGTTCTGCGCCTGGTGGAGGATCTGTACACCGAGATCGTTCAGAAGCTGACGCCTAACCGGCGCATCCTGGGTCCCTTCCCTCGGCTGCGGTACAACGAAGTCCTGGCCCGCTACGGCTCCGACAAACCCGACCTGCGTTTCGGCATGGAGCTGGCCGACGTTACTGAGTGGGCGCGAGGGACGGCTGCCGCGGTCCTTCGGGACGCCCTGTCCCAGCAGGGAGGCGTCGTCAAGGCCCTGGCCGCCCCAGGGTGCGCCTCCTACTCTCGCCGCCAGATTGACGAGCTCACCAGCTTCGTCCGCACCAGAGGCGCCCGGGGCCTCATCTCCGTCGCCCTGGAAGCCAGGGGCGGCTCCCTGGACAGCCTGGCCATGGAGCAGGTCCACTCCAGCATCGGTCGCTACCTCACCGTGGAGCAGGTGAGGGAGGTCGCCCGCAGAACGGAGGCCGGACGAGGCGACCTGATTCTGATGGTGGCGGGGCCCCTCTCACCCACCAACACCGCCCTTTCCCAGCTTCGGAACGAGATGGGCCGTCGCCTGGGGCTGGCGGACCCCCAGGTGCTGGCCCTGGCCTTCGTTACCGACTTCCCCCTCTTCGCCTGGAACGATGAGGCGAAGACCTGGGAGCCCGAGCACCACCTGTTTACGTCGCCCCAGGAAGGGGACCTGCAGTGGCTGGACACCGACCCCGGGCGCATGCGCGCGCGGCACTACGACCTGGTCTGCAACGGCATGGAGTTGGCCAGCGGAAGCATCCGCAACCACAACCGCGACCAGCAGGAGCGCATCATGCGCTTCCTGGGCTACACCGATGAGCAGATGGAAGAGCGCTTCGGCCAGCTCTTGCAGGCGTTGGAGTACGGCGCACCGCCCCACGGCGGCATTGCCCCGGGGGTGGACCGATTCGTGAGCCTGCTGACGGACTTCGCCGACTCCATTCGGGACGTTATCGCCTTCCCAAAGACGCAAAGCGGCATTGACCCGCTATTCAGGACGCCCGCGCCGGTGACGCCAGAGCAGCTCAAGGAGCTGCATATCCAGGTGACGCAATAGGGCAAAGAGGGCATACCACTACTTCTTCACATGAACGTCATTACTACAGTCGCTGAGATGATCGCCCAACGGGAGCATCTGCCGCGCCCGCTGGGTCTGGTGCCCACCATGGGGTACCTGCACGAAGGCCACATGACCCTGGCCCGCTGGGCAAGGCGTGACAACCGCTCCGTGGTCGCTTCCATCTTCGTGAACCCCACCCAGTTCGGCCCGAGCGAGGACTTTGCCAGCTATCCCCGGGACATGGAGCGGGACCTGCAGGTGCTCCAGGCCGAGGGCGTGGACGTTGTCTTCGCGCCAACGGTAGAGGAGATGTACCCCCAGGGCTTCTCCACCTACGTCAACGTAGAGCGGGTCACCGAAGTCCTGGAAGGCGCCCGGCGTCCCGGCCACTTCCGGGGCGTCGCCACGGTGGTGGCCAAGCTGTTCACCATCGTGCGCCCCGACAGGTCATACTTTGGCCAGAAGGACGGCCAGCAGGTGGCAGTGGTCAAGCGCCTGGTCCAGGACCTGAACCTGGGCACAGAGGTGGTGGTGGTGCCCACGGTGCGAGAGCCGGACGGCCTGGCCTTAAGCAGCCGCAACGTGTACCTGACGCCCCAGGAGCGGCGGGCCGCCCCGGTGCTGTACCGCGCCCTCAGCCGCGTGAGAGACCTGTACCTGGCTGGCGAGCGCAGCGCCGAACGGCTGCGGCAGGAGGCGGCAGGCATGATCAACGCGGAGCCTCTGGCCAAGCTGGACTACATCAGCATTGCCGACGCCGCCACCCTGGAGGAGCTTGCTGTGGTGGACCGCCCTACCATGGTCTCCCTGGCGGCACGCTTTGGCAGGGCGAGGCTGATTGATAACGTGGTCATAGGCCAGGGCTGATGGAGGCCGTGTTACAATGGCTGGGGGAGAACTGGGGCAACCTGGCCAGCGTTGTGGGGCTGATGGCGACGGTTGTCGGACTGAGCGCAGCCATCTGGCAATTGGTAAGAACCAGGAAGGCGGCGGAGGCAGCACGAGAGGCGGCACAAGAAGCAACAAGAACTGCACGTGAGGCATTGGCTAAGTCCCTCACCATAGGTGACCTTAAGACAGCAATAAGCCTTCTAGAAAAGGTGAAGTTGTTCCATCGCACTGGGAAATGGGAAATGGCCCTAGAATGGTACCAGCCAATACGCGTTGCTTTGACTGATGCGAGGGTTAGGTATCCTGGACTTGGAGCAGAGCAAGTCAGGCGGATCAATGCTGGGATTGCCCAAATGAGCGTTATGGCTAACGAGGTTGATCAGGCGCTTCGTCTGGACCAGTTGCCGCCTGCCAACATGAAGAGAATTACAGAGCGACTTAACGCTATTCAGTCCTCTCTGGAATCATTGGTAAGTGACCTCCAGATGACTGAAACAGGGAATGAGGGAGGGCCGAAGAATGGCTGACATGATTCAGATAGCAAACCTAGCGCTAGGGCGGACCAAAGAGGGTAAGCTTCTTTGGGAAGCTACGGCGAGGGAGAGTTTGTTTCTGGCGACTTTGGGCAACCAATCATTGCAGATTTCCCATAGTCCAGAAACCTCTGCAGAGGAGGAGACCTATTCCCTTTCGGTTCTTAATCGGGATGGCTTGGAGTTAGAGCGATTGTCTGCCACTTATAGGGATGGGGCTTACGAATCTCTTAAGGAGGTCTTTGTTCTGGTGCGACGTCAGGTACTAGATGTTGACAAGGAGCTTGAAGAACTTGCCAACGTTTTGAGTGCCCGCTAGGCTTTGCTGCTGGTGAACATCCCCGTCACCAATGGCGACTACACATTCGCCCCGCGGCCCAGGCGCAACCCGCCGAGCGAGTCCAGCGGTTATGGCGAAGTCCAACCGCCGGGAGGAGGCCGCTAGCGCCTACCACGGGTCTCTCTACCTAAGAGGCCCGCCACTGGCTAGCCTCTTAGGTGTTTGCGTGTCCGTTGTGGTCGGAACGGGACTCCCCCATCCCTCGCTGGGCTATGATCATTGCCTGAATAACCACGCTCAACTCGTCGTCTGTCAGCCCGTCCAAGAACTCCTGGCGCTCAAAGGGGCTTCGCCGCTGCAGACGCTCCGCCAGGGCCTGGCCTTTTTCTGTGAGGGAACAGCGAACGACGCGAC
>JACQUH010000172.1 GCA_016210375.1 Chloroflexota bacterium | reverse complement strand
GCTGAATAGTCTGCTCACTGCAACCAAAGAGTTCATCAAGCTGATACCGGTTGTAAACGGGGTGCTCGCTCAGAGCGGCCAAGACCTGGGCCCTGGTAATAGAGGACTTCTTGTTGGAAACGTTGTCGGCCTGAATCCGGGGCATCTCCGGGTCGGGAAACGCCAGGATATCCGCTATGTTAATACCCAGAAAGCCGCCTGGTTTGACGACCCCGTAATGCAGGGCAATAACCTCTCGCAAGAGGCCCTGCCAGTCCTCAAAGGACAGGTCCTTCTCGTAGGACTTGCCCACAAAGTAAGGTGGCGACCAGAAGCTGAGCGCTACCGACTCGGGCTGTACTCGCTGGAGCAACGCGCGAGCATCGCCGCAGTAAATGACGTTGGGAGCCAAGGCTTGCTGAAGCATAGCTACGCCTCCTCCTCGCCTTCCTCTTCGTCCTTGGCGGAGGGCCTGGCGGTGGGGAGCGGCGCGCCCGCCATCTTCGCAGCATTGCGAATGCGCTCTTCCACGGCCTGGGCGGTCTCAGGATGCGCCTTCAGGTACTCCTTGGCTTGCTCCCGTCCCTGGCCCAGGCGGGCCTCGCCATAGGAGTAGAAGGAGCCGCTCTTGGTAAGGACCCCGTAGGTAGCGCCGAGGTCCACCAGGTCGCCCTCGGCGCTGATGCCCTGGTTGAAGAGGATGTCAAACTCCGCCGTGCGAAAGGGCGCGGCAACCTTGTTCTTGACCACGCGCGCACGCACGCGGTTGCCGATGACCTCGTTGCCCCGCTTGATGCCGTCTATCCGGCGGAGGTCAATGCGGATGGAGCTGTAGAACTTGAGGGCGCGGCCTCCAGGTGTGACCTCCGGGTTGCCAAAGGTGACGCCGACCTTTTCGCGAAGCTGGTTGATGAAGATGACGGCGGTGTTGGAGCGACCAATGGCTCCGGTCAGCTTGCGCAGGGCCTGGGACAGCAGGCGCGCTTGCAGCCCCATCTGGGGGTCTCCCATGTCGCCCTCCAGCTCGGCGCGGGGTACCAGGGCGGCCACGCTGTCTATCACCACCACGTCCACGCCGCCGCTGCGCACCAGGTACTCCACGATCTCCAGGGCCTGCTCGGCGCTGTCCGGCTGGGAGACCAGCAGGTCGGTGATGTTGACGCCGCACCGCGCGGCGTAGCCCGGGTCCATGGCGTTCTCGGCGTCAATGTAGGCTGCCGTGCCTCCCAGCTTCTGGGCCTGGGCCACCACGTGGTAGGCCAGGGTGCTCTTGCCCGAGGACTCGGCCCCAAAGATCTCCACGACCCGTCCCCGGGGGATGCCTCCAATGCCCACTGCGATGTCCAGGGCCAGGGATCCCGTGGGGATGGCGCTGACGGTGAGCTTGGCCCCCGCTTCCCCCAGGCGCATAATGGCGCCCTTGCCGAAGTCCTTCTCAATCTGGCTGATGGCTAGCCCCAGGGCCTTCTCTCGTTCGGTCGTCATGGCTTCGCTCCCGCTGTAATGGCTGGCCTATTATACGCCTATTGGAACGTCTGGTCTATGGAAAGTCTCTCCCAAATCCGGGTTTTTGGCGGTCAGCGCGCTCGCAGGAGCAGGAAAAATCGGGCGGGCAACCCGAGATGAAGCTTCGCCCCGACGAGTATGGCGCCGCCCACTGGATTGGTCAGCGGCCCGTCCTGGAAATACATGGCCTGGCTCCAGGGGTTGCGGGTCTCGGCCCGAAAAAAAGACATATTGACATACTGACATATATATGCTACTTTCGGCAAGGAGGTGGCAAATCATGGGAACAGACCTGAAACGCACCACGATCTTCCTGACCGCGGAGCAGCACGAGAGGCTGCGCCGCCTGGCTTTTGAGCGGCGGACTTCCATGGCCAAGCTCCTCCGTGATGCCGCCCTGGAGATCCTAGAGGATGAGGAAGATGTTCGGGAAGGGCTGAAGGCACTCTCGGACGAAGAAGGCACCATAAGCTGGGCGCAGTATCAGCAAGGCAGGCAGGAGCGCCGGGGTGAGCTATGAGGTCAGACTGAGGCCTGCTGCCCAGAAGGAGCTAGATGCCTTACCTGAGCGGGACTACATATTGGTCGCTGAAGCCATCTATGCTCTGGAGAAGAACCCAAGACCTGCAAGTGTCATAAAGCTGGCTGGCAGCAGTCTGTGGCGTATTCGGGTGGGGCGCTTCAGGATAGTATATGGCGTAGACGACCAAGCCCAACTGGTCACCATAGTAAGGGTAGCGCGGCGCCGAGAGGATACCTACAGAGGACTGTAAGCCCCGCACTCGTCCAGGCTAACGGCGAATAGCGTGCAGGCTTGCGAGGGGCTGAGCCTCCCTTTCGTGGCACAGCATAAGCGCCCGCACCACATGTGAGCCGTTTCCTTGGACGCGATAACCGAGGAGATGAATACGGCGGCATCTCTTGGTGGGGCTTAGTAACTATCTCAAAACAGCTTCTTCACCCCAGCCTGATGGTTATTGAACAATTATGATGCCAATGAGACCCGACCTCTCCCCCTATAGTCCCCCTCTCCGCAACGGAGAGGGGGACTATTTTTCAAGGAAACTGTCTGATGCGGCTATGCCGCATCAGACAG
>JACQUH010000171.1 GCA_016210375.1 Chloroflexota bacterium | reverse complement strand
CCTCTGCGGCCAGTACGAGCGCAAGGTGGTCATGACGGGCCGCAGCACCGGCGCCACCGGCCGCCAGTTCGGCGACTACCTCATGGCAACGGTGGAAGACGCCACGCTGGAAGGCCGCTTTAACGCCTACGCTCCCAAGAAAAAGTAGCCCGCAGCTACCCTGACGGGGCGGAGGGTTACGTTTGTTTTGTAGTGATGCCACCGTCCCCTGGCACTAAAGTGCCAGGTTTCATGTTCACCCAACCCCCGACTTCAGTTGAGGGGATTCAATACCAGGCAAAAGCAAACCGAACCGAGCGGAGGCTCAGGTGGCCTTTGCCTTTTCTTGGTCACACCCAGAGAAGGGCATGATCCTCTGCTTAGGCTGCGCAATTGTCCTGTGCCCGCACGGGCGAAGGCGCTCGGGGGCAAAGTTGCGTGGAGCCAAGCTACCAGGGCCACCCGGCGACCCGAAGGAAAACAACTCCACTCTCGCAGAAGCTGGGCAACAAAAGAAGCGCGTTCCCAGTAAGCACTAGCACAGGAGGGAGAAGGAAGAATGTCCATGCGCAAAAAGGTAACCGTTGTGGGGGCCGGCCAGGTAGGGGCGACCACCGCTCAGCGCCTCTTTGAGCGAGGCTACGCCGACGTGGTGCTGGTTGACATCGTGGAGGGCCTGCCCCAGGGCAAGGCCCTGGACATGCTGGAGTCCGGCCCGGTGGTAGGCTCCGACGCCAGCATCATCGGCGCCAACAGCTACGACCAGACCGCCAGTTCCGACGTGGTGGTGATCACCTCTGGCATCGCGCGCCGCCCCGGTATGAGCCGGGACGACCTGCTCTTCACCAACATGAACATCATCGCCGGCGTAACCGCGCAGGTGGTGAAACACTCCCCCGACTCCATCATCATCGTGGTCACAAATCCCCTGGACGCCATGTGCCATGTCGCCCTGGAAACCAGCGGGTTCCCCAGGGAGCGGGTCATCGGCCAGTCCGGGGTCCTGGACACCGCCCGCTTCCGGACTTTCCTCTCCTCGGAGCTCAAGGTGTCCAAGAGGGACATCCAGGCCTATGTCCTGGGCGGCCACGGCGATACCATGGTCCCTCTGGTGGGCTACACCACCGTGGGCGGCGTGCCTGTCGCCAACCTTGTTCCCAAGGCCCGCCTGGACCAGATCGTCCAACGCACCAGGGACGGCGGCGGCGAGATCGTCAACCTGCTGAAGACCGGCAGCGCCTACTACGCCCCCTCCGCCGGCGTCGCCGAGATGGTGGACTCCATCATCCTGGACCAAAAGCGCGTTCTCCCCTGCGCCATCTACCTCCAGGGCGAGTACGGCTTGCGGGACCTCTTTGTCGGCGTGCCCGCCAAGCTGGGCGCATCGGGCTTGGAGCAGGTCGTCCAGCTCAAGCTCTCCGACGAAGAGGCGGCCATGCTGAAGAAGTCCGCCGCTGCTGTCCAGGAGCTGGTGGACGTGATGCACAAGAAGAAGGCCGCGGACTAGCACAGTTTCGGCCTGAAAACGGCTATCATGTAGGGGCGAGGGTACCTCGCCCCTACAGTTCTGTTTGCGCGGGGGTGGTGGCCTTATCCCCCGACTGAAGTCGGGGGTTAGGTGAACCCGAAACCTGGCTCTTTTGTGCCAAGTCATGCTAACCGCCACTCCCTAGCGAGCAGAACCGTCCCTACAGTTTTGTTGACCAGCGTAGGCCAGGGAGGCTCGCCATGTCCCGCCGAAAGCCCCAAAGCCCCCAGGAAAAGGCCCTCCTTGACAAGGCACGACGCTACATGCCTGGCGCTACCCTGGGCAACGCCCCCTCTGACTACGACGATGGCTTCATCGTACAGGGAGGGCGCGGCTCCAGGGTGTGGGACTTCAGCGGCAACGAGTACATTGACTACCTCCTCGGCTCAGGCCCCATGCTCCTGGGCCATGCCCACCCCGCCGTGGTGGAGGCCGTCCGGCAGCAGCTTGACCAGGGGAGCACCTTCTTCCTCACCAACGGGGCCATCATCCAGCTTGCCGAAGAGATCTGCCGGGCCGTTCCCTGCGCCGAGATGGTGCGCTTCACCACCTCCGGCACCGATGCCACCTTCCAGGCCATGCGCCTCGCCCGCGCCTACCGCAGGCGAGACCTGATCCTGAAGTTTGAGGGGGGCTTTCACGGCTCCAGCGACTACGCCCTGCAAAGCGTCACCCCTACCCGTCTCGTGGACTTCCCCACGCCCGTGCCAGGCTCCGCAGGCATCCCCAGGGCCATCGGGGACACTATGCTCATCGCGCCCTTTAACGACCTGGACACCACCACCGCCATCATCCAGGCGCACCATGAGAAGCTGGCAGGCGTCATTGTGGAGCCGATGCAACGCATCCTGCCGCCCGTTCCTGGGTTTCTGGAGGGCCTGAGAGAGGTCACCGCCCGGTATGGGGTGCCCCTGATCTTTGACGAGGTGGTCACGGGGTTCCGCTTCGCCTACGGCGGCGCCCAGGAGTACTATGGCGTCACGCCGGACCTGGCAGCCCTGGGCAAGGTGGTCGGCGGCGGCTACCCCCTGGCGGCGGTGTGTGGCCGCGCTGAGATCATGCGGGCCTACGACGCCTCGGCCGTCGCCGGAGACGAGTTCATCCCGCAGATCGGCACCCTCAATGGCAACCCGGTGGCCGCGGTAACGGGCCTGGCAACCCTGGCGGAGCTACGCAAGGCCGGCGCTTACCAGCGTCTGCACGCCACGGGCCACAGGCTGCGGGCCGCCCTCCTGCGAGCCCTGGAGCAGGCGGAAATCCCAGCGGTGGTCAGCGGCGAGGACACGGTTTTTGACGTCTACTTCACCGATAAGCCCATCACGACGTACCGTTCCACGCTCGCCGCCGACGGCGCGATGCTCAAGCGGTTCAACCGCCTGCTGCTTGACCGGGGTATCCTGAAGGGCGGCCAGAAGTTCTACGTCTCCCTGGCGCACACCGATAGCGACCTGGATCAGACCATCGCCGCCATCAAAGACGCCGTGGGCCACCTGCGAGGCTAAGCGAAACGCAAACAGACCCAAAGAGAAAGCCTCTTCAGATGGAAGGGCCGACAACATTGCTCTCAGGCAACGCATCCAGCATCGCCTGCACATCCCTCGCGCTGCGCAGCACCATTACCCACGCATGATGAGGCGTCTGCTCCAGGTTGGCGAGCGTCCGCTGCACGTGGCTCTTGCGGCTGGTGATGGAGAAGAGGAGGATGGAGTCTTTGCTCAGGAAGGACTGACGCCAGGACTCTCTATTGGGGTTCCCTTCCCACAGCGGCTGCTTGGTCCAGGCGCGAGCGACGGTGCGCGTAAACAGCCGCCAGAAGGTCACGCGAAAGGGCAAGCGAAGCCAGATGACCGTATCAGCTTGAGACAGCACCAGTCCCCCTAGCACGCTATGGTAGTTCCCCACGCTTATCCATCCGTTCGCGCGAGCGTCCAGCGTTGCCCGAACGTCCGCCTGGAACCGGTCGGCGGGCTTGGCCTCCCAGTTGCGCAGCCAGAAGAGGGTGTCAAGCTCCACCACAGGCAGGTCAACACGCTGACCTAGCCGCCGTCCCAGCGTCGTCTTGCCGGAGCCGGTAGGCCCCCAGATAGCAATGCGGCGGCCCAAGGGCCGGCTACTCTTCATGCCTTGTCGTCGCTGCAATGGTAGTCGGTGACCTGCGAGGGTCCCTGAGTATCCACAGGAGAGCCACGCCGGTGAAGGAGCCGTACACCAGCCCCGACAAGGCGCTCCAGAGGGCAAGGCGAGACACGTCCCAGAAGAATGTCCCAAAGGTATGCCTGGCCGGCGCCAGCCCGTTGACAGCCAGCACGTAGCCAATGGGCATGAAGACGACCAAGCCCAGGCTGCACGCCAGGGGCCAGTAGGCAGACCGGGGGCTGGAACGTCGCAAGACAAGCCACTGCCCCATCCCCATCCCTCCTCCAAGGATGAGCCATGGCGACAGGAAGGGTACCGATAGCCACGGCCCGGAGAGCTCCCTGATTCCAGCAGCGACGATCAGCCAGGCCTGGGCAACGAGGCCGCCGAAGAACGCGCCGCTTGCCAGGGCCAGGAGCAGCCTCCAAGAAAGAGGGCGTCTCACGGCCCGCTGGATCACCAGTCCACCTGCCACGGTGAACGCGAGGGTGAGGATAGCTCCGGTGACAGCAAAGGTTTCCAGCGCCAAAAGGAGCATACACTCAAAGTAGAAGCAGCCTGGGAACCCGAAGTCGCCGGGCAAGGGAGGCCACATCAAGAGGAACAGGAAAGGAGTGGGGTTGAGCGCCCAAAACAGGTATGCGATGAGGCCTCCGGCAGCGCCTGCCCCTCCTGCTGTCAGGGTCCAGAGTCGCCAGAACCGCCAACCGAGTTGCCTACTGGTGGCTTCCATGTCAAACCGTGCTGGTGACAGCCGGTCTCAAACTCAGCAGGGGCGGGCCAATGCTTTCAGCCCGCCCCTGCTACACAGTCCGAGGCTTCCTTTTAGGGCCTGCCCGCCCCTACCGGCGCACGCCCCGCGACGGCCTCCTCCACCTCTTTTGTGGAGACGATATGGCGTTGCAAGCCCATCTCTTTCGGGCTGAAGCCCATGGCCAGGCCGATGAGCTGCGGCAGGTGCAGGATGGGCATGTGAATGGCGATGCCCGACTGCTTGGCGGCTTTGGGCTGATAGCCGTCCAGGTTCAGGTGGCACAGCGGGCACGGCGTCACCATGGCGTTGGCCCCGAGGCCCTGGGCGGTGGAGGTGTGCTTGGCCACCATGGCCACGGCGTTCTTTTCGTTGATCATCAGGATGGGCAGGCCGCAGCACCGGGTCTTGCCCTCGTACTCCACTGCCGTGGCCCCTACGGCCTCAATCAGGTCCTCCAGGGAGTGCTGGCGCTCCGGGTGCTCCTCAAAGCCCAGGGCCCAGGAGGGCCGCACGATGTAGCAGCCGTAGAACGGGGCCACGCGCAGGTCTTTGAGGCTGCGGGTGAACTGCTTCTTCACGTTCGCGACCCCGATGTCCTCCACCATGATCCAGAGGAGGTGCTTGATGACCGTCGTCCCCCTGTACTGGAGGCCCTCCTCTTTCAGCAACTCGTTGATCTCGGCCAGGTACGCAGGGTCGTCCTTCAGGCGCTTGTTGGCCTGGCTCATGACGCCCTGGCACGTGGAGCAGATGGTCATGATGGGCAGGCCCTTCTGCTCCGCCATGGCAAAGGTGCGGGCGTTCAGGGCATCGCCCAGCCTGAGGTCCTTCTCCTGCAAGACGCCTGCGCCGGTGCAGGCGGCGCCGGTCAGCTCGTCCAGCTCAATGCCCAAGCGCTCGCCGACCTTCACGGCGGCGGGGTAAAGCTCGGGGCAGCCTCCCCTGGCGACGCAGCCAGGATAGAAAGCGACCTTCATTTCCGGCCCTCCACTTTGTCAAAGATTCGGCGCACGTTCTGCCTTTCGGAAAGCTTGTGAGGGATGACGGGAGGCAATTTCCCGTGCCGCCAGGCTCGGATGCCCACGGGGATAGCAGCCAACATTGCCCCCAGGTTCATGACATTGAAGATGCCGTAGGACCTGGGCACCAGCCGTATCTCGTCCAGGCGGCCATTGTGCTTGACGATATCGGCGAAGGCCTCGGCGTGGCGTGCGCCGTTGGTGCCGTGGAGCCCGGCGGTGATGGCCCTATCCCGCATGGCGATGATGCGGTCCATGGGCGCGACGCCCTTGGGGCAGACCTGCACGCACTCCATGCAGCGTGTGCAGTCCCAGAGGCCGCCCTCCCCGTTGTACTGCTTCAGCCGCTTTAGCGTGGCGCCGTCCCGGGGGTCTGCCACAAAGCGGTATGCTTTGGCCAGGGCCGCCGGGCCAAGGAAGCGTTCATCCACCTCCAGCACCGTGCAGTCGGATAGGCACGCCCCGCACATGATGCAGCCCATGACGCCCACCAGGTGCAGCATGGCCGCTTCGGGAGCGAGATACTCGTCCACAGGCTCGGGGCCTTCCGGTTGCAAGTACGGCTCCACGGCCCGCACCTTGTCCCAGAAGGGCTTCATGTCCACGACGAGGTCCTTGACCGTCGGCAAGTTGCCCGCAGGGTCAACCCGGACGCGGCCATCCTTGATGACGCTGATGATCTTGGTCTTGCACCCCAGGCCGGCGTGCCCGTTGATGCGCATGGCGCAGGAACCGCAGATGGAGGCGCGGCAGGAGCAGCGCACCGCCAGGGTTGGGTCCTCATACTCCCTGATGCGGATGAGCGCGTCCAGGACTGTAAAGTAGTTCTCTACCTCCAGGGTAAACTCCTGGCGGTATGGCCTGGGGCCAGGAGATTCCGGGTTGAACCGGCCTATGTCCAGGGTGACCTTCATTAGTAGCTCCTTACCTCTGGCTTCCACTTGGTGATGGTCACTGGGGCAAAGTCAATGCGCGGGCCTGTGGCGGTCTTGTACACCACGGTGTGCTTCAGCCAGTTGTCGTCGTCCCGTCGGGGATAGTCGGTGCGGAAGTGCGCCCCCCGGCTCTCCTTCCGGTTTACCGCGCCCACGCAGATGGTCTCCGCTGCATCCAGCATGAAGCCCACTTCCAGGGCAAAAACCAGGTTGGTGTTGAAGACCTGGCCCTTGTCATGCACCGCAAGGCGAGCGTACCGCTCCTTGAGCCGCTGGACAGTGTGGAGCGCCGATTGCATCCCCTCTTCGTCGCGGAAGACGGCCACGCCCTCGTTCATGGCCTCACCCATCTCCAGGCGGATCCTGGCGGGCGTGTCCTGGCTGGGTCTGCGGTCCAGGAGCTGCTTGATCATGTCCCTGTCTGCGGAGATGGCCGCCTCGGAGACGGGCTTGTCGCCTACCTCTTTGGCATAGGCGGCGGCGACCTCGCCGGACCGCCGGCCAAAGATGATGGTATCCAGCAAGGAGTTGGCCCCCAGGCGGTTGCCGCCATGGACGCTGACGCAGGCGCACTCCCCCGCGGCATAGAGACCCGGTATGGGCGTAAGGCCGTTGACGTCGGTCTTGATGCCCCCCATCTCGTAGTGGTTTCCGGGGCGTATGGGCACCGGTTGCTCCGCCAGATTGACGTTGGCGAAGTCCAGGGCCACCTCGTTGATGTAGCTAAGCTTGGTCTGGATCAGCTCCCTGCCCAGGTGCCGCAGGTCCAGGAGGACGCACCCGTCCACCCCCCTACCCTCGTTGATCTCCGTCTGCTCCGCCCGGGAGACTACGTCCCGGGAGGCCAGCTCCATCATGTTGGGGGCGTATTTCTTCATGAAACGGTCGCCCTCGCCGTTGATCAGGTAAGCGCCCTCGCCCCGGGCAGCCTCGGTCATGAGGATGCCGTTGCCCTTCAGCGTGGTGGGATGGTACTGTACCATCT
>JACQUH010000144.1 GCA_016210375.1 Chloroflexota bacterium | reverse complement strand
TCTCATTGCCGATGAGCCGACTACCGCTCTGGACGTGACCATTCAAGCCCAGATCCTGGAGCTGATGAAAGGGCTGTGCCGGGAGTTTGGCGCCGCTCTCATGGTTATCACCCACAACCTTGGCGTGGTGGCGCGCTATGCCGACCGGGTGAACGTGATGTACGCCGGAAGGATAATTGAACGCTCCTCGGCGAGGGAAGTCTACGGGAACCCCAAGCATCCGTATACGCTGGGTCTTCTCCATTCCGTGCCCCGGCTGGACGAACCCCGGCGGGTCAAGCTGGACCCTATTGAAGGGCAGCCGCCGGACCTCGCCAAGCTGGATGCTGGATGCGCATTCCGCCCCCGCTGCCGGTACGCCGTGGAGAGGTGCGCTTCGGAGTATCCTCCCCTGGTGCCGGTAGCGGACAATCATATAGCAGCGTGCTGGGAGTGGGAGAGGCTGGGCGAACGGGCCAAAGTACGATCCTAAAGGGAGCGAGCATGACGCAGCAGATAGAGCAAAAGCAGGAGATGCTGGTAGATGTCCGTAACCTGAAGATGTATTTCCCCGTGCGGTCGGGCGCCATCTTCCAGAAGAAGATCGCGGACATCAAAGCGGTAGACGACGTGAGCTTCTTCATCCGCCGGGGCGAGACCCTCGGCCTGGTGGGAGAGAGCGGCTGTGGGAAGACTACCACGGGCCGCTGTATCTTGCAGCTCTACCGGCCCACGGCCGGGGAGGTCCTTTTTGAGGGGCAAGAGCTGACCAAGATGGGCCCCGCTGATATCCGCAAGTTCCGCCGGAACATGCAGCTCATTTTTCAGGACCCCTACAGCTCCCTGGACCCTCGCCAGAACTGCGCCAGCATCATCGGCGAACCTCTGGTGATCCACAAGTTGGTGAAGAGCAAGGGGGAGCTGAGGGACAGGGTAGCAGAGTTGTTCTCGGTGGTGGGACTGAACGCCTCCATGGGTACCCGCTTCCCCCACGAGTTCAGCGGCGGCCAACGCCAGCGCATCGGCGTGGCCCGGGCCCTGGCCGTGCGGCCGAGCCTGATTGTATGCGACGAACCGGTTTCGGCCCTGGACGTCTCCATCCAGGCCCAGGTCATCAATCTGTTGGAGGACCTCCAGGAGCAGTTCAACCTCACCTACCTCTTCATCGCCCATGACCTCTCGGTGGTCCGGCATATCAGCGACCGTATCGCCGTGATGTACCTGGGCCACATCATGGAGATCGCCGACCGCACAGAGCTGTATGCGAACCCGCTGCACCCGTACACCAAGGCGCTGCTATCCGCGGTGCCCATCCCTGACCCGGTGATTGAAGCCACCCGGGAGCGCATAATCCTAACTGGCGACGTGCCCAGCCCCCTGCATCCACCTGCGGGGTGCGTGTTCCACACCCGCTGCCCCATCGCCATAGACGAATGCAAGAACGGTGTGCCGCCCCTTCGGGAAATGGGCAGCGACCACTTCGTGGCCTGTATACGCGTGTAGGGCTGCCAGACACGGCAACGGCAACAGGAAAGGCCTCCCGCATCGGGAGGCCTTTCCTGTTGGAGAAAGCGGTGCTTGCAGGCCCCGGAAGGCTCCCTCGGGACGGTCTCGCTTGCTGGGGGGCGGTACCCACAACCCCCGACTGAAGGTATTTACTAAGTAACTATCTCAAGAGGGCTTTCCGCATCTCAGCCTGAAGCCTGAGGCATGATGCCGCCCCTTATGGTTATTGACTAAATACGTTGCCACTGAGACTCGACCTCTCCCCCTGTGGTCCCCCTCTCCGTTGCGGAGAGGGGGACGATGATTTGAGGAATCGGTGCGATGCGGCTCTGACGCATCGCACCGATTCAAACTAATGTTCTCCCCCTTCCCGTGCGGGAAGAGCCTGTGCTGAGTCCCGATAGAATCGGGACGAAGGAGGGAGCCAGAAGGGGTTTGGTCAGAACCCAGTTGGCAGGTCCTTTTGTCAATCACCATCGGTGGGCGCCGCCAAGGGGGCTCTGAGATGGTCTTCCAGTGTCCCCTATCAGAGATTCGTCACCTTTATGGATTGGCTTGGGCTTGTCCTGCTGAACGAAGTGAAGCATCTGGGGCGGTGGGAGACCCCTCCCCAGATTCTTCGCTGCGCTCAGAATGACCCTTGTAACGTTCTTTGGATTCACTACCCCGGCGCCTGTCATGTTGCTTGCCACTCCCTAGCAAACACAACCCTGGGGCCCGCCAGCTTGTGGCTCCTCTAGCGCCATGATAGCATGAGCCTCTATATGGACCTGCGATTCATCCGCAACTTTTGCATCATCGCTCACGTGGACCACGGCAAGTCCACGTTGGCAGACCGTATTCTGGAGCTGACCAATACCGTGGCTGGCCGCACCATGACGGACCAGTACCTGGACATGATGGACCTGGAGCGGGAGCGGGGCATCACCATCAAGGCCCAGGCCGTAAGGATGTCCTATCACTGCGACGATGGCCAGGAGTACCAGCTCAACCTTATTGATACACCAGGCCACGTGGACTTCAGCAACGAGGTCTCCCGGAGCCTGCGCGCCTGCGATGGCGTCCTGCTGGTGGTGGACGCCTCCCAGGGTATCCAGGCCCAGACACTGGCCAACGTGTACGCCGCTGTGGAGCACGACCTCGCCATCATTCCCGTGATCAACAAGATAGACCTGCCCGCGGCCCAGCCAGAGGTGGTGGCCCAGGAGCTGGAGCATACCTTCGGCTTCCAGCGAGAGGAGATGCTGTTCATATCCGCCAAGGAGGGCACAGGGGTGCCAGACCTGCTGCGCCGGGTGGTGGAGCGCATCCCACCGCCCAAAGGTAAGGCGGAAGGGCCGCTGCGCGCCCTCGTTTTTGACGCCGCCTACGATCCCTACAAGGGTGTGATGGCTTACGTGCGTCTCGTAGACGGCGCTGTCAACCGGACCGACCGCCTCCGCCTGATGGCCGCGGGCACCGACGCCGAGGCCCTAGAGGTGGGGATCTTCAAGCCTCAGATGACAGAGGTGCCGGGCCTCTTCGCCGGTGAGGTTGGGTACATCGCCACGGGACTGAAGAGCCTTGGTCTTGTGCCTGTGGGCGATACCCTGACCCGCCGCGGCCAGCCAGCGGAGAGGCCCTTGCCTGGATACAAGCCTCTCAAGCCCATGGTCTTCGCCGGGCTGTACCCCTCCGACGGCGAAAGCTACCAGCAGCTCCGCGACGCCCTGGAGAAGCTCCAGCTCAACGACGGCGCCCTGAGCTTTCAGCCGGAGAGCAGCGTTGCCCTGGGGTTCGGTTTCCGGTGCGGGTTCCTGGGCCTGTTGCACATGGACATCGTGCAGGAGCGGCTGGAGCGGGAGTACGGCCTGGACCTCTTGACCACAGCCCCCAGCGTGGGCTACCGCGCCCTCTTGACCGACGACACCGAGATCAGCGTCAACAATCCATCGCAGATGCCGCCGCCCCAGCAGGTCCGCGAGATACTGGAGCCCTGGCTGGACGTGAACGTCGTTACCCCCAGCCGCTTCCTCGGCGCCATGATGGAGCTAGCCACGGGCCGCCGGGGCATGTTCAAGCGCATGGAATACCTGCAAAGCGGCCGCCGGCCGAGGGATGAGCAGGCGAGCACTTCGCCCTCCACGGACCCCAGGGTGGTACTGGAGTTCCAGATGCCCCTGGCAGAGGTGCTCCTGGACTTCAACGACCAGGTGAAGTCCAGGAGCCAGGGATACGCCTCCATGGACTATGCGCCCGTGGACTACAGGGCCTCGGCCCTGACCAGGCTGGACATCATGGTCAACAACCAGACCGTGGACGCCCTGTCCCTTATCCTGCACCGTGACAAGGCCCAGGCCCAGGGACGGGCCCTGGTGGAGAAGCTGAAGGAGCTCATCCCCAGGCAGCTCTTTGAGGTGCCTATCCAGGCCTCCATGAACGGGCGCATCATCGCCCGGGAGACCATACGGGCCATGCGCAAGAACGTGCTGGCCAAGTGCTACGGGGGCGACGTTACCCGGAAGCGCAAGCTGCTGGAGAAGCAGGCCGAGGGGAAGAAGCGGATGAAGCGCATCGGCCAGGTGGAGGTGCCCCAGGAGGCCTTTCTGGCGCTGCTGAAGGTGGAGCGGTAGGCCTTTGCAATTGCCTCAAAACCCTAAGGGCCGCCAGCCTTCCGCGGATCTCCTTCTTCTCTTGTGGGAGAAGGCTGGGATGAGGGGAGTTTCACCCTCGCCCTCGCCCATCAAGGGATAGGGGTCCTGAGATAGTTTTTATGCGCTCCGACTCCCGTCATGCCTTCTCTAGCGCCGTTGCGGTGGGCACAATCCTCCCTTACAATGCAGTAAGGAGCCAAGTCCTTACGAGGGGAAACTACGATGCCCAAGACAAAGCTCACCAGTAAGGGGCAAGTGACCATTCCCAAGGAGGTCCGTGAGCGCCTGGGCCTGCGACCCGGGGACGAGATGGAGTTCACTGAGCGAGATGGCATGTACGTGGTCGCCAAGTGCGCAGCCGCTTCGCCGCTGATCAAGTACCGGGGCTATCTCAAGCACCTTGCTGGAAAGGACCCGGACCAGCTTGTGGAGGATATGCGCGGGCAGTGATTACCGCAGTAGACACCAATGTGCTGCTGGACATCCTGGTGCCGGGTGCGCCCCAGGGCCAGCAATCCGAGTTGGCCCTTGCAGAGGCCCTTCGCACCGGGGCGACCATTATCTCGGAAGCTGTCTTCTCGGAGTTGTCAGCCCATTTCGGCGCGCTAGAGGATCTCAATCAGCTCCTCACTGAGACGGGGATACGCCTCCAACCCTCAGGACCCGGAACCCTCTTCCTGGCAGGCAAGACGTGGCGGGAGTATCTTGTCCGGCGGCCTGCCGGTCTCGCCTGTCCTACATGCGGAACCACTCTGGACATCCGGTGTCCAGGGTGTGGGGCATCCCTCCATCCGCGAGGGCACGTTATTGCGGATTTCCTCATCGGTGCGCATGCAATCGTCCATGCCGACCGGCTTCTGAGCAGAGACAGGGGGTACTTTGCCACGTATTTTCCGCAACTGCGTCTGGCGTAGAAGGCAGACACAGTAGTCCCTTGCAAGGAAGAGTGGCAAGGAGAGGCGCTCGGGGGCGGGAACCTCAGGTCCGCAACAGGAAGGGACCTACTGTTAGGCCGCCTTGGGCCGCCGCACGAAGGGCAGCCGGTAGATGGCAAAGACCTCGCGGCTGCGCAGGAAGCCTACATAGATGAGCACCACGCCCACCAGCAGCGCCACGCTATGGAGCTGCGGCAGGTTGAACCGCTCCAGGGTGCCTCCCGCGGCGGAGACGAAGGCCCCCAGGGCGATGAGGACGTTGGAGACGACCCGGTACCCTGGCGTCTTCCGCCGGGCGAAGGTGACGGCGCTGTAGACGGCGCTGCCCACCATGGCCAGGGCGCCCATGGAGTTCAGCAGGGCGGTCAAAATTCCCACGTAGGCAGGGTAGTAGCGCAGGTTTTCGGCGCCCGGCGCCAACGAAGCCAGGGCCTTGCCCTCCAGGAGGGCGACATCCGCCTGGAGCTTCACCCCCAGAGACCAGAAGGCGCTCAGGGCCGTGGCGCCAAGGAGCACGGCCAGGACGCCGTGGGCCCCCTTCCTCGGCAGGTGGAGGTAGAGGCTCCCCATGCCCAGGTAGGCTGCCACTGCCATGCCGCCGGTGAAGTACCAGAGCCGGAAGACGACCTCGCTGGTCATGCCAAGGCCCCACAGGGCCGCCAGCAGGCTCGCCGCAACGTACAGGCCAAGGCCGATAGTCCACACTAACTGGTACGGCCTGCGCCGCTCCAGGAACTGGTCCAGCACCGTCAGGGCAAACACCAGGCTCACCAGTGTAGTGACGAGGGAAACGGCTGTGTACATGGGTGAAGCCTCCAGAGAACCCTTCTCGCCCCCTTGGGCGGCACCATTCTAGCACGAACAGGGGGCCTAACCCACACTGTCCGGCGTACCGCAGCGGGCATGAACGAAACTTGGGAATAGCGGTTCTGTTTGCTTTGTAGTGGTGGTACCATCCCCTGGCACTAAAGTGCCAGGTTTTGAGTTCACCCAACCCCCGACTTCAGTCGGGGGGCTCCACACCACCCGAAAGCAAACGGAACCGAAATAGCCCCTGGCGCTGTGCCCAGAGGCGGCCCTTGCTATAATGCGTCCCATGCGTATCTCCGACATTGGCGAGTTCGGCCTTATCCAGCGCCTGGCGCAGCGGGTGACCCAGGCAGGTGTCGCCTCTTCTCCTCCTGGCAGCGCCTTCCCCCTGGTCATCGGCATCGGCGACGATACCGCCGCCTGGCGCACCTCGGCCAGCCTGGAGCTTTGCACCACGGACACGGTGGTGGAAGGAGTCCATTTCACCCAGGAGACCACCCCCTGGAAAGACCTGGGGTGGAAGGTGATGGTCGCCAACCTCAGCGACATCGCCGCCATGGGGGGCACGCCTCTGTACGCCCTGGTGACCCTGGGCTTGCCTCAGAGCACCCCCGTCGCCGCCGTAGACGACCTGTACGACGGCATGGCCTGGGCCTGCCAGGAGCATGGGTGCGTCGTCGCCGGGGGAGACATCGTTCGCTCGCCGATCTTCTTCGTCACAATCGCCCTCAACGGCTACACCCACGAGACGCCACTGAGGCGTTCCGCCGCCCGCCCTGGCGACCTGGTGGCCGTTACTGGCCCTCTGGGTGGCTCCCGTGGCGGCCTGGAGGTGATGCTGCGGGGCCTCTCCGTTGAGCCGGAGGCCGCCGATTCCCTTCGCCGCGCCCACCGCCACCCACAGCCCCGGCTCAGGGAAGGGCGAATCCTGGTGGAGGAAGGGGTCCTGGCTGCCATGGATATCAGCGACGGACTGACTGACGATCTGGGCAAGCTGATGGCCGCCAGCGGCGCCGCCGCCCGCCTGGAGACCTGGCGCGTGCCCCTGCCTCCCGCTCTGGAGCGGGCCTTTCCCGGGCAGGCGCGGAGCCTGGCCCTGGCCGGCGGCGAGGACTACGAGCTGCTCTTCACCGCCCCTCCCGCCGTCATGGAGCGCGTTCTGGCCCGTTTGCCTGGGAGCGCCATGGTGGGCCAGGTAGTGGCGGGGGAACCGGGCAGCGTGGTCATGACTGACGAAAAGGGCCAGGAGCTTCCCTTTCGGCCAACAGGCTGGGACCACTTCCGCTCATGATCGCCCCCGCAACATTGGAGATCACGACCCACTCGCCCGAGGAGACCCAGGCACTGGGAGAGGCCCTGGGGGGCGCCGCGCAGCCCGGCGACCTTTTCCTCCTGTGCGGCGCCCTGGGCGCTGGCAAGACCTGCCTGGTACAGGGCATCGCCCGCGGCCTGGGCATCCAGGAGCCGGTGCGCAGCCCCACCTTTGTCCTGGCCACGGAGCACCCTGGCCGCCTGACCCTGTACCACCTGGACCTGTACCGCCTAGAGGGCGCTCTAGAGCTGGAAGACCTGGGCCTGGACGACTACATTGAGGGCGAAGGCGTGTGCGTGGTGGAGTGGGCCGATAAGGCGCTGAGAGCCTTTCCTCCTGAGCACCTCCTGGTTGAGCTGGAGGACATGGCCCCCCAGAGCCGGCGCATCCGCCTTACACCCCGGGGACCGCGGTACCGCCAGTTGGTCCAGGGTCTCAAACTTCTCGCGAGGGAGAGCTAGGCCATGCTCTTGGCGCTGGACACATCCACGCGCTACGCTGGTGTAGCCCTGTTGGGCCAGGACGGGCGTCTTCTCCAGGCCCTGCACTGGCGCTCCCAGCAGAACCACACCGTGGAGCTGATGCCCTCCCTTGAGCTGGTCCTGAAGCGCCAGGGGGTGTCCCTTCACGACCTCTCCGGCATCGCCGTGGCCGTTGGCCCTGGCAGCTTCAGCGCCCTGCGGGTGGGCCTGAGCCTGGCGAAGGGCCTGGCCTGGGCGGCGGGGCTGCCCCTGGTGACCGCCACGACGATGGAGGTGGAAGCCTTCCCCTACCTGGCCGCCGGTCGCCCCGTGGTTGCCGTCCTGGAAGCCGGCCGCGGGGAGCTGGCCTGGGCGTCCTTCCAGGAGCAGGAAGGCCGGCTCCACCAGGAGGGGCCGGAGCGCATCTCCTCCCCCCAGGAGCTAGCTGCGTCGCTCCCGGCCTCCTCCATCCTCTGCGGCGAAGGGCTGGAACGCTTCGCCGATACGCTCAAAGAAGCCCTGCCCATGGACGCCCGGCTCATGCTGCCCTACCTGCCGGGCCAGCGGCTGGCGGCCCTGGCGTACCTGGGTCTGCGCCGGCTCCAGGCGGGCGAGACCTCCAGCCCCGTCACCCTTCAGCCGCTCTACCTCCGGCGACCCACCATCACCGAGCCTGGTCGTCCGATCGCGTACCCAGGTTGACTCCAACGCAAGCTTGTCGTAGTGTATTCGCACTATAGTTGGTGTACTATCACTAGTATGGGCAAGAGCCAGGCTTGAGGAGAGTGTATGAACAGCACGCGAAAGGCCACCATATATAGTGTTATTCCCTTCCTGGTCGTTCCCCTCATACTTTCGGCTGTGCAGATTGTGGCCTCTTTTTCCGCGACGTCGCCTGCACAGATGGCTGCCTCGCCCAGGGCAGAAGCCACCGTCACGCGAGTCATTGACGGCGGCACGGTGGAGGTGAGGATCGGCGGCCAGACCTTCCAGGTGGCGTATGCAGGCGTGGAGCTCCCGAAGCCAATCGGCATGGAGTACGCAAGGTCGGACGTCCTCTATGCCCAGGGCTCTGGCTTCAACCGAGAACTGATGGAGGAGCAAAAGGTGACTCTTGAACGAGATGTCACCAATACCGATAGCCAGGGTCGCCTCTTGCGCTGGGTGTGGAAAGAGGGCCAGCTAGTCAACGCGTCCATCGTGAGCAACGGGCTGGCCTACGTGAACGTGACGCCTCCCGACAGCCGCTATTCAGACCAGCTCTTCGCGGCCCTGGACATGGCCCGGAGGGAGGGCGTTGGCCTGTGGGTGACGGACGAGAACGATTGCGCCACCTGCAAGTACTTGCAGGACCAGGCCGAGAAGGCCGCAGCAGCCGGGCAATAGGGTTGCGTAGTCAAACAAGAACAAAGGGCCAGGTCGCCAGGACGGAGAGGCGGTCAAATGACCGCCTCTCCGTGTGCGTACGACCCCTGGGAACAACCCAAGCTGACCACGCAAGGACTGTGCAATAATGGTTCCGATTGCTTTTCAGTGGTCACACCACCCCCCAGCAAACAGAACCCGCCGGTCAGGGCTTCCTTCCGCCCATCATGCCCCTGTGCTATCATCAACCTGTGAAAACGGCAGCCAGCCCAGCGCGTCGCATCCCCGTGCAGGTCTTCCCGGCCTACCGCCGGGGACTCTCCGTGCCCTGGCTGCGCCGGCTGGCCCAGCAGGCCCTGGCCCTGGGTCAGCCGATGCCGAAGGGCGGTCCGCCGCGATACCGGGGCCTCAGCCTTACCATCGCCGACGACGATACCGTCCGCCGCCTGAACCGGGACTACCGAGGCCTGGACGAACCCACGGATGTCCTGGCCTTTGCCTTTGACCATCCGGGCGAGTTCCAGGGCGAAGGCCCTTCTCCCACCGCCACTGATGTGCCCTTCATCCTTCCGCCCTCGGACGATGCCGACCAGGGCTTCGCCGGCGAGGTCATCGTCTCCTACCCCCAGTGCCAGCGCCAGGCCCAGGCCGGGGGCCACCCGGCCCAGGACGAGATGGCCTTGCTCATAGCCCACGGTGTACTGCATCTTCTGGGGTACGACCACGGCGCGCCAGAGGAGGAGGCCACCATGCAAGCCCTGGAGGGGCGCATCCTGGCCCAGCTCGGCGCGCGGGACCCACGCCCATGAGCACCCAGGTCTATTACCGCCGGTGGCGACCCAAACGCTTTGACGACCTGGTGGGCCAGGAGCCCATCGCCCACACCCTCAAGCAGGCCATCGCCCGGAACCGTGTGGCCCATGCCTACCTCTTTTGCGGCCCACGGGGCACCGGCAAGACCAGCACCGCCCGCATCCTGGCCAAAGCCGTCAACTGCCTCGCTCCCCAGGAGGGCGAGCCGTGCAACGCCTGCCGCCCCTGCCAGGCCGTCAACGAGGGCCGCGCCCTGGACCTGGTAGAGATTGACGCCGCCAGCAACCGCGGCATTGACGAGATACGGGACATCCGGGAGAAGGTACGCTATTCCCCCGCCGAGGCCCGGTACAAGGTCTACGTCCTAGACGAGGCCCACATGCTCACCGATCCCGCCGCGGACGCCCTTCTGAAGACGCTGGAGGAGCCGCCGGCCCACGTTATCTTCGTCCTGGCCACCACGGATCCCCAGAAACTGGCCCCCACCATCGTCTCCCGCTGCCAGCGGTACGACTTCCGGCGGGTGACTCCCCAGGCCATGACCAGGATGCTGGCCCGCATCTGCGAGGCCGAGGGCATTCAAGCCGATGAATCGGCTCTGGGGGCCATTGCCCGACACGCAGATGGCAGCATGAGAGACGCCGAGAGCCTCCTGGAGCAGGGAGTCACCGCCTTCGGCAGCCCTTTGTCCCAGGAGCAGGTGCGCCTCCTCCTGGGCCTTACCGCCGATGACCGCGTCCGCACCCTGGTGGGCCAGATGCTGCACGGGCAGGCGCCAGAGGCCCTGGCCACCCTGGGCGCCATCGCCACCGAGGGCCTGAATCTGCGCCAGCTTCACCGCCAGTTGGTGGAGGAGGTGCGGGAGATGATGCTCATCAAGGCCGGTGCCCAGGGGATGGTGACCCAGCCGGCGGAGGTGGTGAGGGAGCAGACCCAGCAGGTCCAGGGGATCCCTATGGAGCGCCTGCTCCAGGCCCTGCGCCTGCTCGGCCAGGTCTCCTTCCGCCAGGAGGCGCCTCCAACCCTGGCCCTGGAGCTGGCCATCATAGAGACGGCCCAGGCCCTGGATGGCGCGGCGGTCCGGGCGGAGGTCGCCGCTTCCAGCCCCACGCAGGCTACCCCAGAGCAGGCTGCCCCACGGCGTGCGGCGCCGTCGTCGCCGCCGCCCCTCCGGGAGGCGCTGCCCGCTGCCCCTGCCGGCCCCACGCCCGCTCCCTTCAGGCCACGGCCCGCGCCGGTTTCAGCCCCGGCAGCCCCACCCCCTACCCCCCTGCCGGAGGACGCCACGCCAGAGCAGCGCCTGCGCGCTCGCTGGGACGACATTATCCGTGCGTTGAGCCGGCAGAAAGCCCGCCGGTACTACCTCGGCTCTCTCCTGCGGGACTGCCGACAGTCCCGCTGGGAAGACGGCACCCTGTACCTGGAGTTCGCCCACCAGTCTCACATGGAGCGCATGCAGGAGGAGATGGACACCCCGGAAGGACGCCGGCTGCTGCTGGACAGCGTGGCCAATGCCCTGGGCCTGACCAGCCCTCCAAAGGTGGAAATGGCCCTGGCGGGCGGCGTCCAGAAGACGGACAGGGCCAACCGAAGCCCCCTCGTGCAGTCCGCCGTGAACATGGGCGCCAGGATCCTTGAAGAGACGGAGGAGCACAGCTACGATGAATAGGAACATGCTACGCCAGGCCCAGCAGCTTCAGCAGCGCCTGGTGAAGCTGCAAGAGGAGCTAGAGCAGGCGACCGTGGAGGCCACCGCCGGGGGTGGAGCCGTGAAGGTGACGGCTACGGGCAAGCAACGGGTCACCGCCATCAAGATAGACCCTGCCGCCGTGGACCCCCAGGACGTCGCCATGCTGGAAGACCTGGTGCTGGCCGCCGTCAACGAGGCCCTGGACAAGGCGATGGAGATGGCGAACCAGCGCATGAGCGCCATCACCGGCGGCATGAAGATACCAGGGCTGATGTAATAGCTGCCATGACACTTACAGCACCGCGTCTCCTCGTTCTGGAACGCCCTTTGCCGTCGTTGCCGGAAACGGCGACCCAGCGCGCGCGAGCTTTGCACCAAGGGCGATGCTGCGCTAAAAGAAGGACGCTATGAAGAGGCGATGGCGTGCTTCACCGCTCTAGGCGAACTGGAAGATGTGGAAGGAATGCGCTACCTCTCGAAGGTGGGGGTAGCCCTGGTCTGGAGTAGACAACGACAATTCTCTAAGGAACTCCAAGCATGGACACAAGCTTTGGGGTTAGGCGATGACAGATTCGTCCTCTTGTGCATTGG
>JACQUH010000143.1 GCA_016210375.1 Chloroflexota bacterium | reverse complement strand
TTGTCACCGTCTTGTTCTTTTTATTCTTATTGGCGGGCGCCCCCCCCGGGGGGGCCCCCCGACTCTTCTCATGTCCACAAGACTTTGTTGGAGGGCCCGTGGCTAGGCGCTTGCCTCGGGGGCCTCCGTTGCCGGCAGGGGGGTACTGCCCTCCAAAGAGGCAGAGGACTCCTTCGGGGCAGGAGTCGGCTCTTGAGCCTGGGCGTCCTTCGTTTCCGCCCGGACCTGGGCGGCGGCGCGGGCCGCTGCGTCGTGGCCCTGGACCACCACGCTCACCGTGGCGCTAAGGCCCTGGGGGAAGCGCAGTTCCACCTTGTACTCCCCTGGCTCCTGGATGGGTTTCTCCAGGTGGATGAGGCGACGATCAAAGTCGCGTTGGGTCAGCCGGTTCAGCTCCTCGGCGATGTGGCTAGAGGTGACGGCACCGTAGAACTTACCGGTAGGGCCTACCCGCGCCGTAAGGTTAACGGGGGTCTCGGCGAGCATAGAGGCCAGGGACTTCATGTCCTCCTCCTCTTTGAGACGCCGCGCCTCGCCGGCCCTGCGGATGGCGTCCAGACGCTGGATCTGGTCATGGGTGGCTACAGTGGCCAGCTTCTTCGGCAGCAGGTAGTTGCGGGCGTAGCCGTTCTTGACCTCTTTGACCTCGCCGGCCAGGCCGCTGCCTGGTACGTCGGACAGAAAGATGATGCGCATCAGCAAGACACCCCTTTGGCTTGTTTTCAGCTACCCTGGTGGATAAACAGCGTTACCTATGATAGTTTATCATATCATCGTGGGACAGAACGAGCACTGACAGGGTGGGACAAAACGTGCAGGACCTGATGGCCGCTCGGCGCCACGAGCAAGCAACACATGAGCAATGAGGCGATGCGGCTCCAGCGAGACCGGCGGCGGCGAAGGCACGCAAGGGCTTACTATGGCATGGACGGGCTGGGTGTAAGGCGCAAGATCGCCATAGCCGTGCTGGCCCTGGCGGGCCTGGGTATCAGCCTCTATCTCACGGTCGTCCACTTCACAGGCTCAGAGTTGCCGTGCCCCGTGGGGAACGGCTGCGACCTCGTCCTGGAGGGCGAGTACGCCACAGCCCTGGGCGTTCCTGTTAGTGCGATAGGGGTGCTGGCCTACGGCGCCATTCTCGGCATCTTGTGGAGGTTCATACTACCCCGCTATGGCGGCATTCTCCTTTACGGGATAGCCCTGGCGGGAATAACCTTCGCCGCCTACCTGGCCTACCTGGAGGCCTTTGTAGTCCAGTCAGCGTGCTCCTACTGTTTCCTCTCTTTCGCCATCATCATCAGCATATTCGTCGCACTGCTCCGTCCCACCCCCGTGCTCACGGGGTTGCCCTGGAAGCAGTACCGGCTCATCTCTCTGGCAGTTATCATCGTGGTCCTGGCTGGGGTGCTTACCTCCTACCAAGTGGCCCAGAAGACGTTGAGCGCAGAGGAACAGGCCTATGCCCTGGGGCTAGCGCAGCACCTCACTGCTAGCCAGGCGGTGATGTATGGGACCTACTGGTGCGCCCACTGCGCCGAGCAAAAAGCGCTCTTTGGCGAGGCCTTCCGTGCGGTTACGTACGTGGAGTGCGATCCACAGGGGAAGGACGCGGAGCCGGCTCGGTGCGAGGGGAAAGGGGTAAAAGGGTATCCAATGTGGGAGATTGGTGGCCGCATGTACCAGGGGACGCAGACTCTGGCGGCGCTGGCCCGCTTGTCTGGGTACCAGGCCCCCAGTCCTTGAGCAACCATCCGTGCAGCCGGGGATCCCCCCTTGCTCGCCGGTCTCGCTGGCGGCAACCTATGGGAGATGGTGCGCTGGCCCTGGGGGGCCTGTTCTCAAGCTCGCGGTTGAGAGGGCCCCGGTTTGTTGGAGTACCACCTCCACCAGCGTCGGACGCCCCAGGCCACTGGGACCAACAGGACTAGGCAGGCAATCTTGAGGGGTAGTGGGATGGCCGGGTTGAAGAAGAAGCGGGTGAGGACAAACTGGGTCATCTGTACGAAGCGGAAGAGAAGATAGATGGCGGCGAGGACAGCGACGATGAGCCAGAGCATGGGGGCCTCCGCGGCCGGTGGTTCAGTCAATTATCGCCGATGCCATGGCGCAAGACAAACCTCGCAGGGGCGAGGGCTGTAAGCAACGTGGCGGCCCAGATTCTGGTGTGGTGCTTCAAACGTTTCGTTAGCGAGCCTGACCTAACCCCCTGCCCCCTTCCCGCACGGGAAGGGGGAATGCTCTCTCTCTCCGTGCGGAGAGGGAGACACAGAGGGAGAGGTCCAAGGCACTACGTGTTGCGCCGATAGCTTTGCCTAACTAATGATACATGTGAATCGCTACACTAGAATGGGTGTCACACCGGAAATGCCCAACAAAGGAGCGACAACACCTTGGGACTACGATGGATACTGTCTTCAAAGATCCATAAGGCCACGGTTACGGAAGCAAACCTTGACTACGTTGGCAGCATCACCATAGACCAGGACCTCATAGAGAAGGCGGGCTTCTGGCCCGGCGAGAAAGTTATGGTGGTGAGCAACACCTCCGGGGCGCGTCTGGAGACCTACGTCATCGTCGGCGAGCGCGGCTCCGGCGTTATCTGTATGAATGGCGCGGCGGCGCACCTGATCAAGACCGGCGAGGAGGTCATCGTCATGGGCTTTGAGCTGACCGATGCGCCCATCAAGCCCAGGATTGTGCTGGTAGACGGGCGGAACCGGTTTGACAGGTACCTGTGAGTGCGAGGACGCACAGCTAATTGCCTAGCAGAAGGGAATCGGACATGGACGGCGGCGGCCAGTCCAGGGGTGAACTTTCAACCGCCTACCCTCTCGCCCTCCCCCCTCCAACCTCTCCACTCCCTCCTGGCCCAGGCTGAAGTACCTGGCCCTGGGATGGTGGACGACGGGGCATTACTAAGAAGGTCGTTAGTAAGTGGACAATACGTAGCCCAGGTTGGTGCACCGCACCGTGAACGGTGCGGCTTTAAGCCGCAGCCTTCAGGCTGCGGTGTTCAAGGCTCAAATCTGGCGGCAGAGTCCATTTACTTACGTTCGGATTAGTAACTCTGGCTAGCGAGCAATACGGTTAACCTTACCACCTCTTCCCCCTCGTAGCGAACGATGACGTCCTCATCGGTGAGTTCGCTGTCGGTAGCGTGGCTAGGCTTCTTGAAATTGACGTGCAGGACGTCTGCTTCCTGGTCGTAGGAAGACCAGAGGTACTGATGAGGCGTGTCTCTAACAGCCTTCACAAGCTTCAGGTATTCCCCAAGGTCTTTTATGCCCATAGCCGTGTCCTCAAAGGCGCTTGCTCTACTTCCCCTGATTGCTCTGAGCAATAAACCTTTGAATTAGCTGGAAGTCCTTGTTTCTTAATAGCAGGACTGAGCCAGTGTGCTTGTCGTTCCAGAGTCCTGTGACACTTACTCTGGCATTTAGACTATGCTTGCCTAGCCAGTTCGCGCTAGCGAAACAGGCCTCGCACTGAGCTATGGTTGCTATGATGCGCTCTTCCAGCTCTATTCTGTCAGCTCTACCCTTTACTGGGAAATACCGAAACTTGAATACAGACTCCATGTGGATTGAAAGCTCCTTGTCTAAGGAAGGGGCCTTCGTTGCAAGGGTTTTAGCCCTATAGGTCCTGGCAACCGCTCTGGAGCAACCTTTCTGTACTAGCATGGCCTGAATTACGTGTGTCCGAAATATGCTACTCCCTCCTTCATAATGGGTTCTTACTCTGCCCTGGAAATTGCCGTCTTCCCGGTTGATTCCCACGCGGACTATTCGGCGCTGGTCTGGTGAATGGGTTGCGGCGCAAGTTTCACCTACCTCGTAGAAGCAAT
>JACQUH010000141.1 GCA_016210375.1 Chloroflexota bacterium | reverse complement strand
TCCCGAACGGCGCGACGACGTACTACTCCTACGACAAGGGCCAGGCGCAGCGTGTGGACCAGATCGAGACCGTGGTGAGTTCTACCACCGTCCAGAAGCTGACGTACAACTACTACAGCGGTGGCTACGGCACGGACCTGCGGCGGTCGGTCACGGACAAGGACGGCAACAGGACCTCCTACACGTATGACGCGCTCAACGAGCTGACCCTGGCTGATCAGCGTGACAGCGGGAACAACGTCCTCAACAAGTGGTTTTACAACCTCAGCAAGTACCAGTATGACGGCTCCACGGTGACAGGTGGCCACGGGGCCGCGGTTCGCTCCTGGGACCGGTGGACTGAGGGGGTACGGCCCATCCTATGGAACAGTATACGTACGTGAGACCAACCGGCTACAAGGATTCCACAGGCCGCATCCAGTTGGGCAAGGTGTACTCGGGTGGGATGTCGACCGACGTCGACCGCTGGACGCACGACGCCGCCGGGAACATGACCAAGTGGGAGGAGGTCGCCAGCGGGTGGACCAACCGCCTGGTGGAGACCTACAACGCGCGCAACCAGACCACGAGCATTGTGGCCACCCTGCCGGGCTAGGGCACGGTCACGGACAACATGACGTACCGCGGCAACGGCCAGACCGAACGCACAGACAAGGGCAACACCACGTACCTCTACGACCGCACGTTCATTCCCCCGGTTGTTGAGAATGACGGGACGACCATCACGACCTACATCACCGCGCCCTCGGGCAGCCTGCTGGGCTTCAAGCGTGGGACGAGCTATTACTGGTACCTGAAAGACGCCATCGGCAGCGTCGTTGGAGTGATGGACAACAGCGGGACAGTGGTCAATACGTACTCGTATGACCCCTTCGGAAACATTCTGACCTCGTCGGAGACGGTGACCCAGCCATTCAAGTTTGCGGGCGCGTACTATGATGCCGAGCTGACGCTGTACAAGATGGGGGCGCGGTACTACGACCCCAGGATAGGCAGGTTCTTGCAGCCCGATCCCTTGGGGATGGATCTGATGAGTCCAACGACCTGGGATTTGTATGCGTATGCGGGCAACAACCCCGTCAATTGGACGGACGCCAGTGGCGAAGTCTGTTGGAAGTGCTGGGGCGAGAAGTTGGTTGGCAACTCCGGGTACTTTGACTTGAACGTCGGCGTGGGTCTTATTGTTGGTGTGACCTTTGGCGTGGTACTCGACAGAGATGGCCTGCGGCTCTACGTAGGTGGAGGCTTCGTAGCCTTGCCGGGGGTTTCGGTGACTGCTTCACCCAATTCCCCGACGGAGGCGTGGAATGCAGGGATCCAAAGGGATCCAACATGGCAGCTACGGATGGAGTGGACAAGTTGGCATGGCCTGCTGCCCCGGGCAAGACCCGTTCATCGAGGGGGATCCGGAACACCGGGCCTCTCACTTACTGGCTACTACGTCTTTCCTCCATGGCAGTGGATCAGATTTCAGGGATGTGGGTCGTGCTTGTTGTGCGTGACGTCCTGCTGTTGAGCGTAGTGTCGGTCACGGGCCTGTTGATGGTGATGAACTATCGACGGTTCGGGACCTGGCGTTGGCGAGTGAACCGTCGATTCCCATGGCAGCAGGCAGACACGGAACGGACACACCAGTTCAGTGTGCTCGCAATGGGGGTCATGTTGATCGCCATTACCGTGACTATCGTGGTTTGGGATGCGCTCAGTTCGTGACTTGTCACTGGTCCTCTTCGTGCGGCTCCTCGCAAGCCAGATCGTTGGCGTTTGCCCACGCCAAAACGACGGCGGGCACCGTCACCACCTCCATCACCACGCCCGCCGAGGAGTTCCTGGGCTTCAAGCGTGGGACCAACTACTACTGGTACCTGACGGACGCGGTTGGGAGTATCGTGGGCGTCATGGACAACAGCGGGAGCGTGGTCAACAGCTACAGCTACGACCCGTTTGGGACCATCCTCACCTCCAGCGAGACCAGCGGCGCGGAGCAGCCCTTCCGCTTTGCGGGGGCCTACTACGACGCAGAGCTGACCCTCTATAAGATGGGGGCACGCTCCTACGACCCCCGCATTGGGCGGTTCCTTTCCGGTACGTGCTCCCCCTCTCGCGTCACTCCACTCTGTAAAAACTTCCCGTCCACCTGGGCGGCTCCGGCCCGTCGTCCTTGAGCATCTGTCGCCACGCCTCGTCCGTGAGGCGGTCGCTCATGGGCTGCTTGAACTCGTAGTAGCTGAGCACGGGTCCGGCGGCCAGCATCAAGGCCCCGTCCGGGCCAGGGACCGCCACCACCACCAGCTCCACGTTGCCGACACCCTCCTCCAGCACCTCGGCGGGGTCGTTGGGGTCCGTGTGGACGTCCGCGACCATGGCCGTCCGCAGCCCTTCTGGCTCCACGCCGGTGACGACCGTGTGCAGGGTGTAGGGCAGATTGGTGAAGAAGCCGGTGTCGGCGTCCGTGGGGGCCTCACCGCGCAGCTCGCGCACCGACACCTCCTGGAGGCGCGCCAGGAGTTGCTCCAGGTTGCTCAGTCTCGCCCGGTCGAACTCCTCGATCGCGTCGAGGCCCTGCAGCCCTTCCCGGGTCATGCGGGCGAGCGCGCCAAGCCGCGCGTACAGCTCCGGCACAGGCTCCACGTAGCCCTTCGCGGGGGGTGGGACCGAGGTCACGACCGCGGTGTAGCTCTGCTTGGCGTAGAGGATGGTGTCGTGGCGCAGCTCCGTCCAGGACGCCAGCGCCGTGCGCAGGGACTTGTCCTGCCACGCCTC
>JACQUH010000142.1 GCA_016210375.1 Chloroflexota bacterium | reverse complement strand
GGGTGGTGGAGGGGATGGTGGGTGGGTAGAATGGATGAAGACTACCCGTTATTTCCAGACCAAGGCAATCCTTTCCCATCCCGAAGCCAACCGCACCGACTGGATTGAGAAGGTAATGCGAGAGCCAGAGGCGAGCGAGGTTCAAGAAGACCGACGAATCCGTTATTGGGCCTACATTCCAGAGGCAGATAAGTATTTGCGAGTCGTGACTTTGGAAGACAAGCTCACCGTTCATAACGCCTTTTTTGATGAGAACTACCCGCGACGTAGGAGGAGGCACTAATGAAAAAACCGCGAGCGCACTACTTCCCAGAGACGGACACAATGGTCATTTTCCTGTCTGACCATCCAGGCATCCAAGCCGAGGAGGTTGCAGAAAATGTCATATTCACCCACGACGATAATCACGCGGTGGTTGCTGTTGAAATCCTAAATGGGGCCAGAAATCTGTTCCGTGAATTGCTAAGTACGGCCAACCCTGATATCAAGAACGGGTACGCTTTACGGCAGCAGATTGTATCCGAGGTTGTTAGCAAAGAGGAAGCAACCCACCTTTCGGTTGCTTTTGCCAAGAAAATCGAGGCAAAGCTACGCCAATACACGAAAGATGAGTCAATTGTGGCCGAACTACAGCATAGCGGCCAACGTTATAGTCTTAAGTGCGCCGACGGCAAGCGATTTGGAACCATCACCCTATTTCAGCCCAAAAAAATGAGCACAGCGATTCGTACTAAGGCATCCCTCGTCTCAGAAGCTGGCCTCCCGGACGAGCTATTTGACGCGCTGAAAAAGAACGCCTATTACGGCCAGGAGGATGCCTGGGAAATAGAAATCCCTTACAGGAACGGCAATTGGGACGTGTACGCCACGAAACTCGCACTCTTGTGCCTTATCCTGGCGTATCGGGTTCGCAAGAAAGCTGCCCGCTAGCATGCCCGCCCTCCTCCTGGAAACGCCGGGCAACCCGCTGCGCCTCGCTTACCGCGGTATGACGTCCCCCGCCAGGAAGCCCACGCCGCTGCCGGGGTCGCGCGCCGCCCACTTCCCCGCCTCCACAGCCGTCAGGAAGTCCGAGACCACCTGGTTGAACAGGGCAGGCTCCTCCAGGTTCACCGTGTGACCAGTCTGCGGGAAAACGACGAGGCCGCATCGGGGCATGGTGCGCTTCAGGAAGAGCGCCGGCTCCAGGCACGGCTCGTCCTCGTCTCCGACGATGATCAGCGTGGGTGTCTGAAGCCGGCGCAGTCGCTCCTCCCATGCAAACAGGGACGGACGCTTGCCCTGGACGTTGCGCACCGTGTAGGCCTTCCCCTGCGCCGAGTGCGCCGCCAGGCTCTCCTTGAACCGTTCCCATCCCCTGGGGTCCTTGCGCTTGAACTGCACCCGCGTGGGGCCTTCAGCGTACTCCGCTGCCCATTTCGCCGTTCCCTCCCGCTCCAGCCGTGCGGCCATCTCCGAGGTCTCCCGCGCAAAGCGCTCCGGGTTGGTGGAGCCTGTACCAGCGCCTGCGATGATGAGCGCCCGGCACATCTCTGGGTGCGCCAGGCCAAAGACCAGGGCAAGGCCGCCGCCCATGGACAGCCCCCCAACGTACGCCTGCCCGATGCCCAGGTAAAGCAACAGCTTGTAGAGATCATCCACCGACTGCTCCTGGGAGTAGTGCGCGTCCCCAACCGGCACATCCGAGGGCGGGTATCCCCGGTCGTTGTACGTGATCACCTGGTAGCGGCGCGAGAAATAGTTGACCTGGGCATCCCAGCTCCGATGGTCGCCTGCCAGTTCATGGCTCCACACCAGGGGAACCCCCGTCCCTGTGACCTCGTAGAAGATATTCACGCCATTCACGCTGACCTTTGGCATAGACGGCTCCTTCGGCTGCGGTTGCCTGTGGATAGTAGTATCGTCGTAGAGTAACGTCAAGGGTTGCCTTGGATAATCTCCATCAAGTGGGACCTCCAAGAAAGAGCTATCATGGTACAGACCACCAAAGAGCTGCGAAGGACATCTCATGCGCGCACTCCTCCTGGAAACGCCCGGCAACCCGCCCAAGCTGGCCTACCGCGATGTGCCGGAGCCAACCCTCGGCGAGCACGATGTCCTCCTACGGGTGCTGGCCTGCGGCCTCTGCCACCACGACCTGCTGGCCATGACGGGCGTCCTGCGCCGGGGCATCCCCTCCCATGCCATCCTGGGCCACGAGGTCTGCGGCGAGGTGGTCAAGTCAGGCCCCGCTGTCACCCGCGTCGCCGCCGGCCAGCGAGTCGTGCCCCTGCTGACCAACGCCTGCGGGGAGTGCGCCCGCTGCCAGGCCGGGCTGGAGCACCGTTGCCTGGTAGGCAAAGGCATTGGCCACGGCGCGCCCGGCGGCTACGCGCAGTACGTGGCAGTCCGTGAGACCGCCCTGGTCCCTATCCCAGACTCCATGCCGGCAGAGCAGGCGTGCCTTCTGGCCTGCCCCATCGGCGTGGCGCTACAGGGGGCGCAAGACGCCGCCGGCCTGAAAGTCGGCGAGGTGGCGGTGGTCACAGGGGCCAGCGGCGGCCTGGGAGTCCACGGGATTCAGATCGCCAGGGCCCTGGGCGCGCGAACCATCGCAGTCACGTCGTCGGAAGGCAAGATGGCGGCGCTGCTGGAGCTGGGCGTGGACGACGTGGCTCCGGTGGGTGAGCTGGACTTCAGCGAGCTGGTGCTGGCCATGACCGGCGAGGAGGGGGCCAACGTCGTGCTGGACACCGTCGGCTCGCCCCTCTTCGCCTCCTCGGTGCGGTCTCTGGCCCAGTACGGGCGACTAGTGCTGCTGGGTGAGGTGGCAGGCGGAGTGGCCCAGGTGAACCTGGCGGAGTTGCTGTTCCGCGACGCCGTCATCCGCGGGTCTACCGGGGCGCAGCGCCGCCACGTGGAGCAGGCGGCCCGCATGGTGGCGGCGGGCCAGGTGAGGCCGGTGGTTCACGCCACATTGCCCCTCCGCGACATCCTCCGGGGCGTGGGCTGGATGCAAGAGCGGGCGCTCTTTGGGCGCGTCGTGCTGTTGCCTGGCTAGAAAGCAGTCCTGAGACGGCCTCTCTTCCTCCCAGCCTGAAGGCTGGGGCATGATGCCGCCCCTTATGGTCATTGACTTATTGGAATGCCAATGAGACCCAACGTCGCCCCCTCTGGTTCCCCTCTCCTGGGAGGAGAGGGGGACGATAATCGGAAGAATCGGCGTGATGCGGCCT
>JACQUH010000159.1 GCA_016210375.1 Chloroflexota bacterium | reverse complement strand
TGCGGCAAAGCCGCATCACACTGATTCATCGTATTACTGTACCTCCTCCTTTCAGGAGAGGAGGACCACAGGGGGAGAAGTCAGGTCCCCGGTGGCAGACTATTTGGTTGATGCCCATAAGGGGACGGCATCATGCCTCGGCCTTCAGGCTGTGGTGCAGAAGTCCTTTTTTCAGGTAGTTACCTAGTGTCCTGTCTCGCTAATTCATTGAATAATGATCGCCACAGTCTGTCATGCTGAACCCTTCGGCTTCGCTCAGGATAAACTCCCTGAAGCATCTGGCGGGGACGTAACCCCCCGCCCCAGATTCTTCGCTGACGCTCAGAATGACAAGTGCTGCGGACTTCAGGGACACCACACTAGCTCAGAGAAGCGATGAGGGACCAGAGGGCCGCTATCTCACCCTGCACCTTCTCTTTATCATCCGCTCTGGGGAACAGCTTGAGATACAGCTCCAGGCTTCGGATAGCCTCCCGGTACTGGCCCATCAAGTAGTGGAGCCTGGCTCGCTCCCGGATGTTGACGTCCAGGTTCGGGTCTATGATGGCGATGCGGTCGGCAGCGGACAGAGCCCTGGGGTAGTCCTTCGCCTCAAAGTAGATGCGCTTCAGGTTGGTGAGCAGCCGCACCAGCATCTGCTTCTTATCATAGGGGTAAAGGTACTCTTCACGGAAGGGGACACGCCCCTGGTAGCGGGTGTGCACCAGCTCCTCGCAGTCAGCCCGGGAGAGCAGCCTGCCGCCATGGAAGGGGTCCAGGAAGACCGCCTCCGCCTGGCCTGGACAGGCAAGGATGAAGTGGCCCGGCAGTCCAATGCCCTCCAGTGGGAGGCCACAGCGGGCCGCAACCTCTTTGTACAGGATGCTCAGGGAGATGGGGACGCCCTTTTTTCGGTCCAGGACATCGTTAAGGTAGCTGTTGCGAGGGTCGTCATAGGCATCGGTGTCGCCCGTAAAGCCCTCTGTTGTGGACAGGTGCCGTCCCAGGGCCTCCAATCTCTCCCGGACGTCGCCTTCCTGGGGGAACGCCTCTGAGGCGCGCTGGCCAAGGGAATCCAGGGCCCCTATGCAGGCGTCCACGTCCAGCTCTGGGTATTCCTCCCCGGCGACGTAGAGGGCCGCCAGGGCCAGGTCTACCTCTTCCTCTGGGCCGCGCACCTGCTCTGTGAACAGGCGGCGGAAAACGCGTTGCTGTAACATGGGCGTAGCGTCAACCAATAGATGGGCTATTGTAGCACGGCGACTTTGTGTGGTGCTGAGGAGTTGGAGCATTCAAAAGAGTATACTGAAGGATGCCTCAAAGGGAAACTCTTCGGTATCGCAGCTCTTGCTGTCTGTGCATCCAATCCCAGGGAAGGGAGGTGAGATCGTGGCCCACGAGCTGCTGACGCCGCTGCTGAGGTTGTCACTTGCAGCCCTGGCCGGGGCTTTAGTTGGCCTGGAGCGGACCTACAACGGCCGCCCCGCCGGCTTCCGGACCCATACCCTGGTGGCCACAGCCTCCAGCCTCCTGATGCTGTTTACAGTGTTCCAGTTTGAGCTGCTGAAGGACGCCCCGGCGGATGTCCTCCGGGCTGACCCTACCCGCATGGCCCAGGGCATCATGACGGGGATCGGTTTCCTTGGGGCGGGCGTTATTGTGCGGGAGGGCCTCAACGTGCGGGGGCTGACCACCGCTGCCTCCATCTGGATGACTGCGGCTATAGGTATCCTCATCGGCGTCGGCTTTTATGCCGCGGCAAGTGTGGGGGAAATGCTAGCTTTGGGGGCGTTGTCCATCTTGCGGCGCATTGAATCCCTGGTGCCCACACTCTACTTCGCCCGACTAACCATGCGCTTCCTGGTCCAAGACCGCATTTCAGAGATGGAGTTGCGCAGACTAATCACCCCCTATGGCGTCGCGGTGTCTAACGTGAGCTATAGCTTGGAGGAGGCAGGGCGGGTGTACGAATATGGCATGACCATCCGTAGTAGAGACACGGACAACTTCATGCGCTTGGCGGACACCCTGCGCTCCACGAAAGGCTTGTACGAGTTCAAGATCACGCCTACCTGGGAGTAGGGGGTTTCGTTTGCCACCGTGGATGGCCTCTGGTATCCTGTTAGCACTACACTGCGTAGCTGGGAAGGCCGCGCATTCCAGAGCATCAGGGGGCAGGCTATGCAACCGGTTTTCAGAGAGGCCCTGGCCCTGGCCGAAAAGGGCGAACCCTTTGTCATCGCCACAGTGGTGGCGACCAAAGGCTCCACGCCTCAGAAAGACGGGGCCAAGCTGCTTATCCGCCAGGATGGCTCCGGCGTCGGCACGCTGGGAGGAGGCTGCGTGGAGGGGGATATCTGGTTCGCCGCCAAGGAGATCATGCGGCACCGGGGTGAGGCGGAGTACCGGGACTACTACCTGAACGAGGATATCGCGGCCCGGGATGGCCTGGTCTGTGGGGGCACGATGTACTTCCTCATTGACCCTATCTGGGCGCCGGAAGCCTTCTTGCC
>JACQUH010000158.1 GCA_016210375.1 Chloroflexota bacterium | reverse complement strand
TGGTTCCAGCAGGGGCCAGGTGAAGAAGTCCTCCTCCACGAAGTTGGCAAGGCTGGCGCGGTCGGAGAAGTAGTCGCCGCGCAGGATGCCCTCCAGGTCGGCATCGGAAGGCAGGCGGGCCGCGCCCAGGCGGAGGTAGGCGACGAGGCGGGCGACGGCGGCGAGATAGGTGTGCTTCAGGAAGAGGGATGTATCGCCGGACTGGTCGCCGTAGACGATGGCCAGGTAGCGTTGCCACTGGGTGAAGCGCAGGGCCAGAGCGGGGTCGGCGCCCAGGGTGCGGTACAGGCGTGCCAGGCCATCTTGGGCGATGCGGAAGGCGGGGCTGGCCGGCCCCAGGCCCGCCAGGACGCTCTGGGTGGTGGCGGGCCGGCGGTTAGGGTAGGCGTTGAAGAGGGCGTCCAGCCAGAGGAAGGCGGCTTGGGCGTCCAGGCCCTCCCTGGACAGGTCAAGCTCGCCCAGGGGGTCCAGGGCTGCGACCTCGCCCTGGGCGTCGTACTGGGGCCTGTAGGCGATGACGTGCAGGCCGTCGGTGGCGACGGCGGTGAAGGCGCGGTCTGGCTGCTCCTGATGCAGGGCGGAGACGTAGCGTTTGAGCTGGGCCTGGGCGTCCTCCGTCTCACGGGCCAGGCTTTTCTTGAACTTCACCACCAGGTCGCCCAGGAGGGTATCGGCCTCGCCGCGGTAGCGGCGGCCAACGCCGCTGGGAGAGGGCAGGGGGACCTCCACCTCCCACTGGCGCAGGTCAATGCCGAGGGCTTGCCGGAGCAAGTCCAGAAAGGCGATCCGGCGGGCATCGTGGCTGGTGTCCGGCGTGATAGATGCCAGGTATGCCTGGAGCAGGGAAGGGAAGGCGGGTTGCAAAGGGATGTCCTGGTTCCCTGGTCAGGCGGCCCTGTCTACCTGTCCAGGAGATGAGGGGTTGCCACCGAGAGGCTTGATCAAAGCACGGTGAAAAAGCACAGGGTACGGCATCCTTTGAGTATCGCGAAGGCGCCTCCAGGATAGCTAGCTGCCGCACGATAGATAAGCGGGGATCCTTGGATAGCTGCGTAACCTATCTGCGAGCGAAGAGGCTAGGGATTGATGACCAGTACGGGGACTCGGCCATCCCGGATGACCTGCTCGGCAACGCTGCCAAACACCAACCGGCCCAGGCCAGACCGGCCATGGGTAGAGATAACGATAACGTCAATGTCCCGCTCTTTGGCGCACTTCACAATCTCGGTAGCCGGAGGACCTTCCCGCACCTCCCAGCTTACCTCATAGCCCTCCTTCTGCAAGTCCTCCGTCATTTTGGTCAGGTACGACTTTGCCTCAGCGATTTCTGAGTTAACAGCGTCCTCCATGCCATGCATCATCAGAGGGGATGTCCCTTCCATGGAGGCGCCGCCGGACATCGCCACCAGACGCCTCGCAACGTCTACAACCCGGACCAACGTTATGGTGCCGTCCAGACGGCGTGCCCGTTCCTTGGCAAAGCGCAGGGAGTGCTCTGCCAGATCAGAACCGTCCAGAGGAACGAGGTAACGCTGCATGGCGTCCTCCTTCTAGTGTTGTCGGATTTCTGCCAATCTGGAATCCATCCCAATGGACTTCCTGGCACCCCCTCCCTCAAGGAGGCAGCATGATGCCTCGCTTTCAGGCTGGGATACCGAAAACCGTCCTGGAAGGGCTTCCAAGAAGAGTCAGATTTCAACTATTAACATACCCCAGCCTCCCTGTCAACACGGTTGCCCTCCTTGCCAGCCTATCGTATCCTTTCTCTACCTCCTCCTCAAAGCCATTTTCGGACAGCCTCGTTCCCCGTCAATGACCACATGGCCAGAGCACAGAAAGCCTTTCTGAGGCCGATGCACGCGCAAGGGCCGTGGCCTGGTACAATGGCCGTGGCGGCTGCCGCCTCGCAACGGCCAGCGCCGGAGATGTACCCCATGCTCATCCTTGGGATTGAGACGTCCTGCGACGAGACCGCCGCCTCGGTGGTGGAGGATGGCCGCATCGTGCACTCCAACATCGTGGCTTCCCAGGTAGAGCTACACGCCCGCTACGGCGGTATCGTGCCAGAGGTGGCCTCCCGCCAGCACATGCTCCAGGTGGTCCCCGTGGTGGAACGGGCCATGGCCCAGGCCAGCGCCTCGTGGGACGCTTTGAGCGCCGTGGCCGTCACCCACGGCCCGGGCCTGGCTGGTGCCCTCATGGTGGGTGTGAATATGGCCAAGGCCGTGGCCTTCGCCCGAAGGCTGCCCCTCTACGGCGTCAACCATCTTGAAGGGCACATCTATGCCGCCTGGCTGGAGGGGGAACGGCCTGACCTCTCGCCAGGATTTCCTCTGGTCTGTCTTGTGGCTTCCGGCGGCCACACGGACCTGGCTCTTATGGATGGGCACGGCCGCTACAGGCTTCTTGGGATGACCCGCGACGACGCCGCGGGAGAGTCTTTTGACAAGGCGGCCCGGGTCTTGGGCCTGGGCTACCCTGGTGGTCCCGCCATCCAGCGGGCCGCCGAGGGAGTGTCGCCCCCCCGGGAGGAGCTGCCTCGGGCCTGGCTTCGGGGCACCCTGGACTTCAGCTTCAGCGGTCTTAAAACCGCCCTGCTGCACCGGGCCCAGGCGGAGGGCCATGCCCTGGGTTTGCAGACGGGCGAGTCGCTGCCTCTGGGGAGGGTGCAGAGCCTCGCGGCGGCTTTCCAGGACTCGGTGGCCGAGGTACTGGCCGCCAAGACGCTGGAAGCCGCCGCGCAGACGGGGGCCAGGGGTATCATACTGGGTGGAGGCGTCGTCGCCAACACCCGCCTGCGGGAATGCCTGCGGGCCCAGGTCGGCGGACTGCCCGTGTTCATCCCCTCGCCTCAGTTGTGCGTGGACAACGCTGCCATGATTGCTGCCGCTGCCTACTACCATGCCCTGCGCCGTCAGGGTGACGGCTGGGACCTGGATATCCTGCCCTCGTTGAGGTTGGGCTGATGTCGGGGGCCAGCGCATAGCCCAAGGACGGCGTGCCTGTGTAGGATAGGCTTACTCCCTCTGTGCGTGGTTGGCGTTGACTGCTCCCCCAAGGGAGCGGAACACCGCTTCTCCTGTGACTGTTACAGATTGGGCCGGTAACCTATCCTGCAACAGGCACCCTTCACCCCTAGTGTGGTGAATCCAAAGATCGTTACAAAAGTCATTCTGAGCGCAGCGAAGAATCTGGGGATAGGTCTCCCGCCACCCCAGATGCTTCACTTCGTTCAGCATGACAAGTCCATTCCAATCCATTAATGCAACGAATCTCTGATACAGGACGCTAGTCCTTGTGAGGAAAAGGCGCGGACGGTATCATTATCCAGTGATACTGAGACGACGTTCAGGACACTGATACGGCTGACAAAGCTATTTTCAAGGGCGCGACACCCCATGAAACGGGAGACATCCCCAGCGGATTTGCGAAGAGACGCCGGCGGTTGCCCAGCGCCGCTGAGCCCCTCCTGATCCAGGACTTCCGGCGGTTCCTGCTGGCCCTTGCCTCCTTTACGGGCGCCATGCAAATGCAGGGGGCAGCCCAGGGGTGGCTGGTCTACGACATCACTGGCTCCAACCTGGCCCTGGGTGTTGTCCAGTCTCTCTGTGGCGGTGCGTGTGTTTCCGGTCATGCGGCGTCTCACGGTGCGGGAAGAGGCAGCCCCGGTCGTGCTAGCCGTATCGGAGACTTCTACCACTGCGTAGTCGCTTCTCCCTGGTCCCGCCTGCCTGGAACCCAGGGTTTAGCCCATCCAAGAAAGGTGTGCCTCTAGCCCTCAATCCCCTGCGGACCCCAAGGTAACGCCGGTTCTGGGCACATCTACCTATTTGCGGAGCCGACGTGTTGCTGTAATATGGTTTGTACAATCTGTGCCCCGTAGAGCAGATGATGGATTTCGCCATTCGGCCCATGCGCCCCGAGGACATTCCTCAGGTAGCTGATATAGAGCGGGAGGCTTTCCCCACCACGTGGCCCCCCACCCCCTTCCGGAGGGAGCTGGGGAACAAGCTGGCCCGTTATCTGGTAGCCAGGGCAGAGAGGGACAGTCCAGCGGCCCTGGCGGCCTCTCCGGCTGCCGCCGACTCCCCCTCACTGGTGGTGCGCCTCATGGATGGTTTCCGTAACCTGTTTGGCGAAGGCCACGGTGTACCCGCCGAGCCGGCCATGGAGGATCTCATGGGGGGGTACGTGGGGATCTGGTTTGTCCTGGACGAGGCCCACATCATCTCTATAGCCGTGCGGGCGTCCTTGCGCCGAATGGGAGTGGGCGAACTGCTCACCATGGCTGCGGTGGAGTTGGCCATGGCCCGAAGGGCGAAGCATGTCACCCTGGAGACCCGGGTCTCCAACTACCCGGCCCAGGCCTTGTATGAGAAATATGGCTTTCAAAGGGTGGGCCTCCGCAAGGCCTACTACTCCGATAACAACGAGGATGCCTACATCATGACGGTGGAGTCCATCCTCTCGCCGGCCTACCAGGAGAAGTTCCAGGCCCTGGTGGACGCCTTCAGCCAGCGCCGGGGCCAGGCTGCGCGCATCCTGGCCTAAGCTTATTGGCTCGTGCGGTAGAGGGCCAGCACCACGGGGTTGGCGCCATCGTGGGCCAGGTAAATCTGGACCAGCGCCCCCGGGTTGGTGCCGAGCCACGTGTTCACGTCGCCTTCCACTGTCCCCCCAGTGAACAGCTTCACTCTGAACCGTTGGCTGGGCAAGATTCTTGTGTTCAGCATGTCAGCCGCCTCCTGAATGTCCTCCCCTCACTATCGGTTTACCACCTCCTCTTGCACCAGTGCCTTGTGGCAAGGCCTTTCCTGCTGGAGAGGGAAGCTTTGCTCGGTCCAGAGTAAAGGCAAGTGCAGCTAGCGCCTCTGGGCCAGGGCGTAGGCGATCTTGTCCTGGGGCGCCAGGGACGAGAAGTCCGGGCCGGTGCGCACGGGGGAGCCCGCCGGCACGCGCTGCTGGGCCTGGACGCCGCCCCTGATGCGTTCCACCATCTGCTTCGCCCGGGCTACCGAGGCCGCCAGCTCCTCGGGCGTTGCGCCGGACACTAGCTCCGCTGGCACCTCGGGCGCGCCCGCCAGCAGCGCCTCTCGGTACCAGGAGGTGGCGTCGGCAAGCTGCTGGCGCAGGCCCGCCATCTCGGCGTCCCGCTGGGCCACGGCGGCGCGAGCCTCTGCCAGCTCCGTGGAGCGCTGCTCCAGGGCTGCCAGGGCGTCGGCCAGGGAGGGCCCTGGCGCCTCCTGGGCTGTCTCCTCCCTCGCTTCTGCTTCTGCGACGGTGGGGCCTGCCTGGGCCTCTCCCTCTGCCTCCTCGGGTTTCGTCGTCTCCTCGTCCACGGCGTGCCTCCTTGATGGGTCTGCAACACACTACAGCACAGGCGTGGGCTTTCCCGCAACGCAGGGTTGGCAGGCGGGACATTTCCCGAAGGGAGGATGCCGCGCACCGTCAAAACAAGGCAGAGACCAGGGGGCCGAGCAAAGCTCGGCCCCCTGGTCTCTCACAAACAGTCTTGAGGGCCCTTACATAAGGCCTTTTCTTTTGAGGATGGCTATGTATTCTTCCATGGTTAAGGAGCATCCGATTGCTTTCTGAAACTCGTCCTCATTAAGTTTCAACTGTTGTCGGATGCTGTGCTGCATCGGCAGATCGCCTGAGCCTTTGGAGCGTCTTGTTCTGGTGACCACCTTGCCCTCGTATTCAAACCAGGCCAGCAAGTCACCGCTCTCGCGGGTCTTAAGCCCTAGCTTTGCGACGAGCCTGTCAAACTCTTGGGCTTTGATGGTCATCGCTTTGCGATGTGGTCTTGAAGCCTTTGCCAAGTTTGAAGCAAATCTGGTCCAAGCCGGCCCTCCTCCTTTTCCAGGGTCAAGTACAACTCTGTGATAGCGCGCTGAAGGTCAGCCAAGGCATCCGAGGAGTTCTTACCGAAGCCGAATTCGTTGAATTCAGGCGCTTCCGCGATGACATCGTCGTTCTCGGTGCTTAAGGCCACGCCGAACGGTGCACGTACGCGTAGCCGGGCGTCCCGCAAAGCAGCGAGTAAGAACCGAGAAGGAAACACTGGACGTAGAGCAGAAGCCGAGGATTTAGTACCTGGCGGAGGCCACGCAGGTAGGCTTGGGAACACTAGCAAGCCGTCTCCGGCGGCCCGGGCCTGTTCCTCCTCGTCGAGCGGTTGTGATTGCTTGATCTTTTCCTTTATGAATGTAACCATCCCGTCATCCTCCTCGTTGCTATGATCGCGGAGCGACGTGAATAGAAGCTGACCCTAAGAACATGCCGTTAGCCCATATTTGAAACTCGTAGCGTCCTGGTTCAGGAATCGGTAGTTGTGGAAAGTTGATGGACAAATCCTGAGAAGCAAGGCGGTCCTTAGCATCTAGGATACCTTCTGCCCTTGCCAACACTGTTCCGCTGGCTACTTGAACGAAGCGTAAGTCGAATTGGTAATGGCCCTCTGCATCTGCCAGCTTAATGTAAAGTGCAAAAGCGCGCCCCGCTGGGAAGCGACCAACGTTAATACGATTGAAGATGCCTATCAGATTCTGCTTGCCTGTCGACGGGTCCGCGACTGCCACATCACAAACTAATGCGGCAATAAGCAGCGGTACGACTTGGCTAAGGGAACGTTGCTCTTGTGTCAAACCTTAGGCTTCTATTCGTGGCACCACCAAGAGGCCACCAGCACGAACTCGGCACGTTGTCAAGTGCATTCTGTCACCATTCGCGCCTTCTGACAAGACAAACATGTGTGCGCATACACAGCAGTGCGGGTGCCCCAAAGCGTCATGTCCTACCCCTCCCCCCTGATCCTCCCCACCTCCGCCTCCACGTCCCGCACGCCCAGCGCCTCCATGGCCGTGCGCTTGCTGTGCAGGCCCGCCGCCACCAGCACCTGCTCGTCCCGCACCAGGCGGCCCCGGTCCTGGGGCAGCACCGGCCCCCACACGATCTCCTGGCGCACCGGCAGGTACTGCACCCCCGTGTGCTGCTCCAGGATGCGCAGGGCCATCT
>JACQUH010000137.1 GCA_016210375.1 Chloroflexota bacterium | reverse complement strand
GGCGTGTCCAGTTCCACGCAATCGGAGAGTATGGAGTGCCCGTGCTATGCGGGGATACTCACCTTTCGTTAATCCCCACAAAGAGTGGCACGCAAGCGATTTGAGATAGCCTCTCAGTGACTACAGCATGCCCTTGGCCAGAGCCTCCAAGAAATCGTCCGTCGTCCGGAGGTCATTGAATCCGATGGTGCGGAACAATTGAAAGAGTGTTTCCTGCACCTTCTGGAACCGGCCGGCCTGGCTCTCGTTCTTTTCAAAAGTAGGGAACACGCCAAGGGCCCTGAGCCCTTTCTCCGTGTTTGTGTTGATCGGGCCATAGAGGTCCGGGTCCCGCGTACAGAGCAAGGCAGCCGCCAGGGCTTGGTCGCCCCCTTTCAGGCGGTAGCCGCCCATCTCGTCCAGGAACTCGTATACCCGCATCTCGTACATGAGCTGCTCATACAGGAGGAACCAGAGGCACTCTCGGATCTCCTGGAGAGGATTGCTCAGGAACTCCTTCCGCTTGGTCTGGGGTACAGGCAGGCAGCGATACAGCTCTTCAGCCTCTTCCACGGACAGGTTGTTCAGGCGGTCCTCCTGAATAAGCTCCTTCGCTCGGTCTGCTTTCCCCCACTTGCGCTGGTGCATCTTCAGAAAGGCGCCGGTGGCCTCCAGCTCCTGGAACCGGTCCAGGTAGTTCTGAAACGTCCTTTGGGGAATAGGCTGCATGACTTACTTCCCCGCTGGAGCGAGTGCCTTGGCTGCAATATCTGCGCGATAGAATGCGTTTCGGAAGCGGATACGGCGGACGCTGGCGTACGCCTGCTCCCGGGCCTCTGCCAGGCTAGCGCCACACCCCACCACGGTCAGGACGCGACCTCCACTGGTGGCAACACCCCCAGGCGTGGAGATGGTCCCAGCGTGGAAGACCAGGGCCTCCTTGGTCGCCTCCTCCAGCCCATGGATAGGATGGCCGGTGGTGTAGGCATCGGGATAGCCTGTGGAGGCCATAACCACACCAACACAGGCCAGAGGACCCCAGGCAACGTCAGCCTTGGACATGTCCCCTTCAGCTATGGCGGAAGCAATCTCCACCAGGTCTGAGGCCAGGCGGGGCAACACTACCTGGGTCTCTGGGTCGCCCAGGCGAGCGTTGAACTCCACCACCTTCAGGCCCTCTTTCGTCAGCATCAAGCCCCCATATAAAACGCCCCTGTAGAGGCAGCCCTCTGCCTCCATGCCGAGGATGGCTGGGCGAAAGATGCGCTCGTCCGCCTCCTGGGCCAGCATCGTGGTCCAGAACTCGGGAGGGCTGTAGCTGCCCATGCCTCCCGTATTCGGCCCCTGGTCGTCGTCGTAGGCGCGTTTGTAATCACAGGCCGCAACCAGGGGCGACAGGCGTTGCCCGTCGGTGAAGGCGAAGACGCTCACCTCCCGTCCTTCCATGAACTCCTCAATAACCACCCTATCGCCCGCATCTCCGAAGGTGCGCAGGTTCATGGAGCGGTCCAGCGCCGCTAGGGCCTCCGCGCGGCTCCGGGCGACAGTGACCCCTTTGCCTCCCGCCAATCCATCGGCCTTCACCACGATAGGCCCCTCGCGCCGCTCCACGAACCGTTGGGCCTCCTGGTGGGAGTCAAAGGCCATGCCCTGGGCGGTGGGGATGCCATGACGGGCCATGAACTCCTTGGCAAAAGCCTTGCTGGTTTCCAGCCGCGCCGCTGCCGCGGTGGGGCCGAAGATGGGCAACCCCTTGGCCTGAAAAGTGTCAACGATGCCCGCCGCGAGGGCGGCCTCCGGCCCTACGAAAGTGAGGCCGACCACTTCTTTCTTTGCGAAACTTGCCAGGGCCAGCACATCAGTTACTCCAAGGGGCAGGTTGATGCTTTCCAACCTGGTGCCGCCATTCCCGGGAGCAATGAAGAGAGCCTCGGTCCCAGGGCTCTGGCCTAGCTTCCACGCAATAGCGTGCTCCCGCGCCCCGGAGCCTATCAGAAGGAGCTTCATCTGCTCAACAGCTTCACGAAAGGGAATTTGTCCGTCGCCGTATTGTACAGGCGCTCGTCCAATGTAAAAAAGGGACAGGAGAGGAGGTAAGCCGTGGCCAGGTAGCACGCATCATAGGCCTTGGACTGGCCGAGACGGGTGGCCAGGACGAATGTTTCCTCGTGCACTCCCGCAGGCACCGGTGTAGGAATCTCCAGGGCCAAGAAGTCCCTCACCAGACCCACCGCCTCATCATGTCCGAGGAGGCCCCGGTAGGCCAGGCGGCGGATAACTGAGATGGTCTCAACATAAAGGAGGGGAGGGCCAATGAACTGGTCCTCCCCTCGCACAAAGGCGTTCCACGCTGTTTCCATCGCTGGGTAGCGCGGGCCGGGAACCAGCCATGCCACCATGCAACTGGCGTCAACGCAGACGCGAGGCATGCCTAAGGCGCCTCCTCCCTCAACTCCCTGACCATGTCCGCCGCATCCATCTGAATCCCCACACGTTCCCACCTCTGGCGCATCTCTTCTCTTCTTCCTCTGATGCGCTGGAACAAGGCGCGCCGCTCTGCAGCCATGGCCACGGTGTACTCAACGGGCACAGGCCAAGGTTTCGCAGACACTTCTGCCGCCTCCTCTCTCCTGGTAACATACGCCACAGCAGACTCCCTGATGAACCACTGGCCTCCCAGGCGGCGGCCCTCTAGCTTGCCTTCCCGCAGGTAGCGGCGCACCTGCTCAGAGGAACGCTCTAGCCTGTCGGCGGCCTCGGAGACAGTGATGTAGCCTTCTAGCTTGTCATCCATGAAACACTCTGTACATGTTGTAGCGTGCTACTACGTTACCGCACTCTCCCCTGTTTGTCAAGAGTTGCTTGGGACTTTTCTTGGCTGGCCCCGTCAAGCCCTGTCCAGTTTTCCTTAGGCTATTCCCACTCAATAGTCCCGGGGGGCTTGCTGGTGATGTCGTAGACCACACGGTTCACCTGGGCCACCTCGTTGACGATGCGATTGGATATCCGGGCCAGCACCTCATAGGGCAGGCGAGCCCAGTCAGCGGTCATGGCGTCCTGGCTGGTGACAGCCCGCACCGCAACGACGTAGCCATAGGTCCGATAGTCACCCATAACGCCAACGCTGCGGGCATCCGTCAGCACTGCAAAGCTCTGCCATAGCTCCCGGTACAAGTTGGCCCCTTTAATCTCGTCCATGACGATCCAATCGCAGGCCCGCAGAACCTCCAGTTTTTCCTGCGTTACCTCCCCCAAGATACGGATGGCTAGGCCGGGTCCTGGAAAGGGCTGCCGGTACACCATCTCCTCCGGCAGTTCCAGGGCCAGGCCGGCGCCCCGCACCTCGTCCTTGAACAGGTAGCGCAACGGCTCCACCAGCTTCAGGTGCATGGTGGCAGGCAACCCTCCCACATTGTGATGCGTCTTGATTTTAGCCGAGGCCTGGTTCTCTGCTGTCTGGCTCTCTATTACGTCCGGGTACAGCGTCCCTTGGGCCAGGAAGTCCACGTGCCCCAACTCGGCAGCCTCATCCTCAAAGACCCGGATGAACTCCTCACCGATAGCTCGCCGCTTTTGCTCCGGGTCCGTAACGCCCTCCAGTCGGCGGAGGAAGCGGCGGCTGGCATCCACATGAAGGAGATTAAGGCCCAGATAGCGGCCAAACAGCTCCACGACCCGGCGCGGCTCGTCCCGCCGAAGGAGGCCATTGTCTACAAAAATGCAGGTGAGCTGACTTCCCACTGCCCGGTGGATCAGGGTCGCCGCCACGGCGGAGTCCACGCCGCCGGAGAGGGCGCAGATCACCCGACCATCCCCTACCTGCTCCCGAATGCCCTCTATAGCTTGCACCACAAAGTTCTGCGGCGTCCATGCGCCGGAAAGACCGCACACCTTGTAGAGAAAATTACGCAGGATATCCATGCCTTGGGGCGTGTGGGCAACCTCCGGGTGGAACTGAAGGCCAATCGTGCTGCCGCTGCCCATCACGGCTATGGGAGAGCTATCGGTATAAGCCAGAGCGCGGAAGCCTGGAGGCAGCTCGGCGATCTGGTCGCCGTGGCTCATCCACACCGGCACGCTGGGGGGCAAGCCAGCAAAGACGGGAGAGCCGACCTCGTTCTGGTGCAGAACGGCGTGGCCATACTCCCGCCTAGCACTGGCCGAAACCCTGCCGCCCAACTGGAGGGCCAACACCTGCATCCCGTAGCAGATGCCCAGCACCGGCAGCTTGCTCTCATACACCCATGTGGGGGCCAGGGGTGCGCCAGGCTCGTATACGCTGGCGGGCCCACCGGAAAGGATGATACCCTTGGGATTCAAGCCTGACACACTCTCCCACGAAGCGGTGTAAGGGACAATCTCACAGTAAACGTGGCACTCCCGCACCCGTCTTGCGATGAGCCGGCTGTATTGGGAGCCGAAGTCAATAACAAGGACAGCCTCTCCCTGAGCCTTGGGGGCTTCCTGGGGGAGAGGCTGCTGGCCCTTCTTCTCCTTGGCGATCTCCAGGTAGGTAGAGACCTCTACGTCATCGCTGGTGGCTACCCGGCGGCTCGCCTGGGAAGCTTGCTGCTCCATGTTCCTGCACCGACTTTCTAGCTAGCCGACCCTGGTGGAGGTTAGTGTGAGGGTAGCACCTGTGCTATACTCAGTCAAGGATACTCAAAGGAGCCTCCCTCTGACTTTTCAGGGTCAGCAAGACCCTATATCCCTGTCTCAGCGCCTCGCCGAAGCGGTGGCAGCAGGCGTACAGGTCTTGCAGCGAGGCGGTGTGGTGGCCTTCCCGACGGACACCCTGTATGGTCTGGGGGCCGACTTCGCCTCCTCCGATGCAGTGCAGCGCGTGCTCGCTATCAAGGGCCGGCCCCAGCACATGGGCGTGCCCCTTCTCCTGGCCGATGCGAATCAGCTTGCTCAGGTCGCTGGGAAGTTGCCTGAGCGGGCATGGGTCCTGGCTCGCAGATTCTGGCCTGGCGCCCTCACCCTTGTGGTGCCCAGGTCAGCCGCTGTTTCTGACCCCGTCACCGGCGGACGAAGCACCGTCGCCGTACGAGTGCCAGACCACCCGGTACCCAGGGCGCTAGCGTGGGGCCTGGGCCGGCCCATCACCGGCACCAGCGCCAACCGCACCGGTCACCCTGTTCCTGCAACCGCAGGAGAGGTACGACAGCAGCTTGGGGACACCCTGGACATGGTCATTGACGGCGGGCCATCGCCCCTGGGCCGGGCGTCTACCATCCTTGACGTCAGCGGCTCAGTGCTCCGAATCCTCAGGCTGGGAGCGGTCTCGGTAGAGCAAATCCGCCTGGCCTGCCCGGGGGCTAAGGTAGAAGACAACTCACCCGTGTCTACAGGGGTACCCGGGTCATAGCACCCACGAACTCCTAACATGCAACCACCTGTAGCCTTCCAGAGTCTCTCGTCTGTGGTAGAGGGGGGCCTCCGCACCCTTTTTACCCAGCGCTCCTTCCCCCTGTATCACCTCATGGAGTACCAGCTTGGCTGGCGTGATGAGCGGGGCGTCCCCCTGGAGTTTCCTCCTACCCCTTGCCGGCTCTATGGCGGCCTCTGCCTGTTGACCTGCCAGTCGTTAGGCGGCGATGTGTCCCGGGCGGTACCCCCTGCTGCTGCCGCTGAGCTGGTGCATCAGTTTGCCCAGGTCCACCTTGACCTCCAGGAAGGCAGCCAGACCCGCCACCATCGCCCCACGGTGTGGTGGATCTGGGGGCCAGCCCAAGCTATCAACGCTGGCGATGGCCTGCACGCCATGGCCCGGCTATCGCTGATAGGCTTGCGGGACAGCGCGCTGCCTTCGGAAACGGTGCTCCATTACCTCCAGACCCTGGACGACGCCTCCCTCCGCCTGTGCGAGGGCATGTACCAGGAGATAGCCAACCAGGAGCGCATGGACATCCTGGCCTCCAGCTACTTCCGGATGGCTCGCGACAAGGAGGGCGCCCTGCTGGGCTGCGCGATGGAGATGGGCGCCTATGCTGCCGGCGCGCCTTTGGAAGCCGCCACAGCCCTTCGCCGCTTCGGGGAAGAGCTGGGCGTGGCCTTCCATGTCCAGGAGGACATCCAATCCTTATGGGGCCAACCCGTCTCTGGCAAGGAGTTTGGCCTGGACGTATTGAACAAGAAGAAGGGTTACCCTATTATCCTTGCCTTGGAGCAGGGGCCGATTAGCGTCAAGCGGGAGCTGGGCGCCCTGTTCGCCAAGCGCGTCCTGACGCCGCCGGACGTGGAGCGGGTCCGCACCATCCTGGAAGAGCTTGACGCGAGAGGAAAAGCCCAGGCTGCCGCTGATGACATCTATCAGAAGGCGGCCTCCGCTTTTCAGTCCCCTGGCAACCCCCTTGGCCCCGGGCAGGACCTCCTAGCGGTGGCACGGTGGCTGGCAACCCGGAGTTGAAGAAATGCATACATGGCGGAGCATCCAGTGAAAAAGAAAACAGTCCGTGACGCCGATGTCGCTGGGAAGCGCGTATTGCTGCGGGTGGACCTTAATGTCCCCTTCTTGCCCAACACCTCCACCATCGCCGATGAAACCCGGATCCACGCGGTGCTTCCCACGATCCGCTATCTGAAGAAGCAAAAGGCCAGCCTCATCATATGCTCCCACCTGGGCCGTCCCAACGGCAAGGTGGTGAAGGACATGCGCCTGGCCCCCGTGGCCTACCGGCTGGGGGCCCTGGTGGGAGAGCCCATCGTTCACGTGCGGGAGTGCATTGGCCCCGTGGTGCAGCAGGCTGCCAGGGAGCTAGAGCCGGGCCAGATGCTCCTGCTGGAGAACCTGCGCTTCTATCCCGAAGAGGAGAAGAACGACCTGGAGTTCGCCAAAGCCCTGGCCTCCCTGGCGGACATTTACGTGAACGATGCCTTCGGCGCATCCCACCGGGCCCACGCATCTATCAACGCCATCACCCGGTACCTTCCCGCCTACGCCGGTTTGCAGATGGAGAAAGAGCTGAAAATGCTGGGCACCGCCCTGGAGAACCCGGCCCGTCCCCTGGGCGCCATCATGGGGGGAGCCAAGATCAGCGACAAGATTGCGGTCTTACGCAACCTCATCAAACGGGTTGACCGCCTTTTTATCGGCGGCGGCATGGCTGCCACCTTCTTCAAGGCCCAGGGTCTCCAGGTGGGCGCTTCCCTGGTGGAAGAGGAAAGCATCGGTGTGGCCCAGGACATCCTGAAGAAGGCCCAGGGCAATGGCGTGAAGCTGCTTCTGCCGACGGATGTCGTTGTTGGGGACACCTTCGCCGCCAATACTCCCCACCAGGTGGTGGACGTGGCCCGCATCCCGTCCCGCGCCACTATCCTGGACATCGGCCCGAAGACGGTAGACTATTTCGCAGACGGGATGCGGCAGTGCCGCACCCTGGTGTGGAACGGCCCGATGGGCGTTTTTGAGTGGGACGCCTTTGCTCAGGGCACCAGGGCCATCGCCGAGACCATGGCAGACATGAATAACGCCATCACCGTCGTGGGCGGCGGCTCCACCGCCGAGGCTGTGGAGGAGCTTGGCCTCACCAACGCCATGAACCACGTCTCCATGGGCGGCGGCGCTTCCCTGGAGTTCCTGGAGGGCAGGGACCTGCCCGGCATCTCCACCCTCCCCGATAAGGAGGACTGAGCGCGATGATTGACTTTCCAGACCTGGCCGACATCGTAGACGCCACACCCTCCAGGATCGTCATGCTGGTGGTGGACGGACTGGGCGGTGCGCCCCATCCCGACACCGGGAAGTCCGAGCTGGAGACGGCCCGCATCCCCAACCTCAACCGCCTGGCCAGGGAGTCCGCCGGCGGCAGGACGATCCCAGTCCTGCCGGGCATCGCCCCGGGTAGCGGGCCGGGGCACCTGGCGCTCTTCGGCTACGACCCTCTCAAGTACTTCATCGGCCGCGGCGTCCTGGAAGCCCTGGGTGTTGACGTGCCCCTCAAGAAGGGGGAAATCGCCGCCCGGGGCAATTTCGCCTCCATCGGCGGCGACGGCCTACTCACCGACCGCCGCGCAGGACGTATCCCCTCCGAGGAGGCCAGGCTACTGGCTGCGCTGCTGAACACCCTCAAGGTGGAGGGCGTCAGCCTGGAGGTGCGCCACGTGGAGGGCTACCGCTTCGTGCTGGTGCTGCGAGGGCAGGGCCTGAGC
>JACQUH010000136.1 GCA_016210375.1 Chloroflexota bacterium | reverse complement strand
GTAGGGGCGCGATATATCGCGCCCCTACGCGCTTGCCAAGCTCATAGGGTTGACTCCCGTCTCGTGTCTTATTATTATCGGGGTGCGTTGACAACGATGACGCTCATGAAGGAGGGGAGCCATGCCTAGCACTACCACCGTCGGCCAACTGGAGATAACCCGCTACGTCCAGACCACCATCAAGATCAAGACAGCGGGCAAAATCATCTGGATTGATCCCATCCAGGTCAACGCCGAGCACGTCGGCGGCGATAAGGCGGATCTGATCCTGCTGACCCACTCCCACGGCGACCATTTCAGCGTCCCGTCTATGAACGCCTGCGTCAAGGCTGGGACGGCGCTGGCCTGCCCCAACAGCGGCGTCGTGAGCCAGATCCGCGGCCAGGTGAACGCCGCCATCACCGTGATGAAAGAGGGCGACTCAGCCGCTGTCGGCGGCCTCACCGTCCGCGCTGTCGCGGGCTACAACGGCTTCCATCCCCGCAACAACAAGGTGGATAGCTTCAATGTCGGCTACATCTTCGCCGTTGGCGGCCAGCAGGTGCTCCACTGCGGCGACACCGACCTTGTGGAGGAGTTCAAGAGCTTTGGCCCTCTGGACATCGCCATGGTACCCATTGGCGGCGGCTACACTATGGACGAGACCGAGGGGGCCAGGGCCATCACCGACATGCTGAAGCCCAAGGTAGCCATACCCATCCACTATGGCTTCGCCACCGGCGGCGACCCCAACAAGTTCAAGCAGCTCGTCGGCGCCCACGCCCAGGTGCATATCCTGGATGCCTTCTTCTCCGCCGCGCCCCGCAGGTAGCTTTGAGCTGTTCGCTGATGTATCATGCTTGCTGGCCCCGTTGAATAGGCGGGGCCAGTTGGTTCCCAGGGATGGGCCGCTCATGACACTGCACTACTCTGGAGAGGTCCTGGTCCACAAGGTCCCCATGGGCAGCTACGGCAACAATGGCTACGTGGTTGTCTGCCCGGAGACCAGAGAGAGCCTTGTCATTGACACCCCTGGTGAGCCGGAGAAGCTCATCGCTGCCGCTGGGGCGACCCGGGTCCGCTGCATCCTCATCACCCACACCCACTTTGACCACCTGGTAGGCTTTGAGGAGATTCGGGCCGCTCTGAATGCCCCCGTGGGAGTCCACGCCTCCGAGTCTGACAACCTCTCCTCGCCCTCGGACTTCAACCTCGTGGATGGCGACACCATCACCATTGGCACCGTGGTCCTCAAGGTACTGCACACGCCAGGCCATACCCCGGGGTCCATGTGCTTCCTCAGCGGCAAGCACCTCTTCTCCGGAGATACCCTTTTCCCCGGGGGTCCAGGACGTACCCGTACCCCCGCGGACCTGAAACGCATCCTGGAAAGCATCTCCAGCAAGCTCCTGGTGCTGCCCGAGGATACCATCGTCTACCCGGGGCACGGCAACAACACCACCATCGGCGACGCCCAGTTGGCGTACGCCATTTTCGCCAGCCGCACCCATCCCGAGGGCCTGTGCGGCGACGTCCAGTGGCTTGGCCACTAGCTTCCGCTGGCTGAAGCTTCTTGTCTGTTCACCCTGAGCTTTGCCCAGGTGAGTGGAGTTGCCCCCGCCCTCGGTGCGGTGGCGACGGCGCAAGGAGCGGTTTGAGGCGGACTGGAGACGGTGGCAGATTTGAACAATCATGAAACCCAGGGCTTAAGCCCTGGGTTTCATGATTGGGTACAGGCCAGACAGGCCTAGGCCGTCACGGGAGCCGCCGTGCGGGAGGGCAGCCCCACCGTCGCTGAGCCGGGCGTTGTCCTCTCGCCTTTGCCGTTCTCCAGCCAGATGTCGCATTCCACGAGGTAGCGGTCGCCCTCCTGGTACTTGCGCGTCACAGTCCCCTTGCAGGTGAGCGTGTCGCCAGGAACGTCCATACCCCGGTACTGGCAGGAGAGCTTGCGCAGCGCACCGTGCTCTCCAATCCAGTCTGTCATGAGCTGAGCGAGGAAGGCATTCTTCAGCGCTCCATGGACGATGACGCCGGGCAGTCCGTTGCGCCTGGCGAACTCCACGTCGTAGTGGATCTGGTAGAAATCGCCGGATGCTCCCGCATACTTTACGAGCTGCTGACTGGAGGGGTGTTTCACCAGGGGTGGCACCTCCATGCCCTCCTTCACGTCTTCCCAGTAGAGCATTGTTGCTGCCCTCCTAGTACGTAATGCTGGTGGTGCGTTGCACAGCCACAAGCTGGCCAAGCTGGTTGGCGTACCGCGACTCCCACGTGAGGATGACCATAGGCCCCAGCCTGCCGCTGCGTTGGGCTGCGTCCACTAGGGCCTGCGTCACCGTAATGCGGTCGCCGGGGCGCACCGGCTCGTGGAACTCCCACTCGCTGCCGCCGTCCAGGATGCGCTTCAGTGGGCTTTGCGCTTCGGCCCGTGCAGGTCCTGGGCGCATGGCCCGAAAGAAGGTGGGCGGGGCGATGATGCCGCCGTGGCGGGTATGCCGGGCCCTCACCTCGTCCCGGTAGAGGGGGTTGGGGTCGCCTATCGCCTCTGCGAAGCGCAGGATCGCACCCTTCTCCACCTCGTAGACTGCCGGCTCCGACTCTACGCCAATGGCGGAGATGAGCTGGCCGGTGATCAGGGACGGCTCGGTGGCCATGGGACTTCCCTCTATGGCACTCAGTGGTTGGGGCAAAGTATGAGAAAAAAGGGGTGCGAACACGCCCGCCTTATGGCGGGGGCGCCGAGGGCAGCCGTGAGGGCGCGGTATTCCCCGGCAACCCACTGCGCCACATTCCCCTGGGAGCCACATGAACGGACGGCCAGGTCAAGCAGGGGTGGAATCGGCGTTGCGGGGGATGGCCGGGTGAGCGCCGTTGGTGGCGGCCTCCGCGGCTCGCAGGGGCGCCAGCTTCTCCTCCCGTATTGTCATCCACTTGTCGCGCTTTAGCTCCATCAGCAGGAGCTCTCGCTGGAACCGCTGCACCGGGTGCACAGGGGTCATGCCGCACTTCTCAAAGCATCGTTGGGCGCGGTGGTTCCAGGTGAGAGTGTGGAGGTACAATCGCCTGATGCTGGAGTTGGAAAACATATACTCTATCAGGCCCACCATGGTGTCGTATCCATAGCTACGGCTCCAATACTCCCGGTCGCCGATCATGATGCCCAACTCGGCCTCACCATAGGCGGTGTTGATGTCGTAGCACATGCAGTTACCAATGTGCCTGCCCTCATCGCTATCAATCGCCCACCGGACAGACCAGGGTGATGGATAGCGCAACTCGTCCTGGTAGGAGCGCAGGAAGTCCTGGTAGGGTTGCTTGATGGGTGTCGTAGCATCCAGCTCAGCAAGCTCCGGGTCGCACCGCCAGGCGTAGTCGTCTGGGGCGTCCTGCAGGCCCTTGGGGCGCAGCACTACTTTGCCCGCGTGAATGACCTCTATCTTCATAGTGTCGCCATCTGGGAACGGGCCATCTCCACCGCTTTCTTGACCATGCCGATCTCTGTCTCGTAGTTCATGATGCTTACGGCTTCCTCTGCCGGGAACCATTCCACCACGTCAAACTCCGGGTCGTGGTCCGAGGTGTAACCCCCTGCAGGGGCCATGAGGTAGAAGTGCACCGTCTTGTGGCAGCGTACACTGTCCTGGGAGCGAAAGTACCAGTAGTGGATACTTCCCAGGGGCGCCAGCAGGGACACGTTCAACCCGGTCTCCTCCCGCACCTCTCGCAGGGCCGTCTGCTCCAGGGTCTCCGAGGGGTTCGGCCCGCCTTTGGGCAAGGCCCACAGCTTGGGATGCCGACGGCCGCAAAGGACCACCTCCACATGGTCGTTGGCGATTCTGCACACAACGCCGCCCGCCGATACCTGGTGCTCTATCTTGTTGTCTGGTGTCATGGTCTTTGCTTCCGGCAATGGCAATTGTATGGGTATCCTGGGAAGAACGTCAAGGAAAACCTGGGTCTGAATCCTCTCTTCGCTCCTTTCCCGCCAATGCCTTCAGGCGACGGAGAGAAAGACGCACCGTGTGCTCTTCGTTCAACTTTCGAGGGTACCCGCTCTTATGGTCATTGACTAGGGGACTGTCTCAATACCTTATCGGGCATCGCCCGCAGTGGTCATGGACTAAGTAACTATCTCAAAATGGCTTTCTGCACCCCAGTCCTTCAGCCGAAGGGCTGGGGCATGATGCCGCCCCCTTCAGGTCATTGAACAATTACGTTGCCAATGAGACCCAATCTCTCTCCCTGTGGTCCCCCTCTCCTTCCAGGAGAGGGGGACGATATTGTGAAGAAT
>JACQUH010000140.1 GCA_016210375.1 Chloroflexota bacterium | reverse complement strand
GGGTAAGAACGTCAACTAATATCCCGTCCCTGAAGTACGCGTACGAATTGTCATTGCGAGGAGGCGGCAGCCGACGAAGCGATCTGGAGGGAGGTGGACCCCCGCCGCCAGATTGCCACGGCCCTCCGGAGCCTGTGGTGAGGATCCCGAACCATCGGGCCTCGCAATGACATTGGTGGCGAACTTCGGGAACACCACACTAGCTATACCTTCAGCCCCAGCGCCTGGAACACCTCCAGAAGCTGGGCGGGGTTGCCAGGCTGATACCAGGGGTTGGCGTAGATGATGGCGCCCCCTTCGTCCAGGACAAAGACCGCGCGGCGGCTCCGTGTGCCGTCCTCGGACAGCACGTCGTACAGGCGGGCCACAACCTGCTGGGCATCGCTGGCCAGGGGGAAGGGGTAGCCGCCGGCCACATCGCAGAAGCTGCGATGGGAGTCCAGGGAGTCGGCGCTCACCGCCAGCACCTCTGCTCCCATCTCCCGCAGGGTGGCGTACTCCTCTCGGAAGCTGGCCAGCTCCCGGGAGCAGCTTGGGGTATTGTCCTCGGTGTAAAAGGCGAGCACGACCTTTTTGCCCCGGGCAAACTGGCTGAGGGTGACGGGGCCTTCCGTGGAAGGCAGGGTGAAGTCCGGGGCCTTGTCTCCGACTTGAGGCATGGCTATTGCCTACTGCCCAAATGCAAGCTCAGCGTCGTCTCGGCCACGCGACGGCCCAGGGCGCTGCCCTGCTCCCGGTCGTCCTCTGTGACCTGCCCGGCCACGGTGGCGCCGTAGTAGGAGCCGGAGAGGCGCATGCGCTCGCTGAAGGGGAGGCCCACGATGACCATGCCGTTGGCCAGCATCCAATGGAGCAGGCTCAGGAGAGTGAACTCCAGGCCGGAGTGCCGCCCGCGGCCTGTGGTGAAGGCGGCGCCTATCTTGTCCCGTAGCGAGCCTTCATCCCACAGGTCGCCGAGATCATCCATCCACAGCTTCATGGAGCCGGTGATGCCAGTCCAGTTGGGCGAGCCGAGGATGAGGGCGTCGGCGGCCACCAGGTCGGCCTTCGCAGCCTCGCTGATGCGCTTGAGCACGGGAGTTGCCCCGGCCACGGAGGCTACACCCTCGCCGATGGCTTCGGCGAGCCGCTGAATCTGGGGGCCGTGGGCGTCGTAGACGACGAGGACGGTGGCAGCCATCGCACCCCTGCGGAAGCTAGCGTTATGCTTCTAACGCTACGTTAGCGAGCCTGACCTAACCCCCTGTCCCCCTTCCCCCACGGGAATCCCGATGTATCGGGACTCTCCGTGCGGAGAGGGAGACACAGAGTGGAGAGGTTCAAGGCGGCAAGCGTTGCGCCGATAGCTTTCCATAATCAACGATACATGGGGGTCGCTACACCAGTGCGGTGTCCTTGAAGTACGCAGCACATGTCATTCTGAGCGCCAGCGAAGAATCTGGGGTGGGGGAATACCTCCCCGCCAGATGCTTCACTTCCTTCAGCATGACACACTGTGGCGCACATTATTCCACGAACTAGCGAGACAGGACACTAGTGCACTGTGGCAGAAAAGACCTGCTTTCCGGTGGGGCCTGGGCTGCCCTGAAGGGGCTCCAGCGTTATCCCAATGGCAGAGAACTCCGACAGCGGCGACGGGAACTTGACCCTCATGAGGCCATACCCCGTATTGTCCACGGTGAATACGCCGCCGCTGACCCGCTGGCCGTCGCGGATAAGCCAGAGCTGGTAGCCCATGGAGTCCCGGGGCTCAAGGCCCTGGGACACCAGCACCGCCCACGTGTAGTCGGAGCTGACCATCATCATGCCCCTGGCCTTCGCGGCGGTCTCGGTGCTTTTTAGCACCATGGTCTCCATGCCGGGGATGGCAATGGCGTAGGTGAGCTCCCGCTGCTGGCTGACCATCTCCACTATCTGTTTGTTGTCCTGCTGCTGCCGGGCGACCATATCACTCATGCGCTGGTTGTCTTCTCTCAGTTGGCCGAGCTGACGCCGCAGGTCTAGCACCGATGTCAACAGGGCAGCGGCCAGGGTCAGGCTGAACACAGCCGCGATGGAGACGGCCCAGCCGGGGGGAGTCCAGCCCCTGCCAGCCCTGGTCCCAGGGTATGCCAGTTGATGGGGCAGGTCCAGGATGGGAGTCTCCTGGGGCAGCTCTGCCACTCGCTGGAGGATGGCGGCGCGCAGGCGCGCAGGGGGTTCCACCGACGGGGTTGCCTGTGCCAGGGCAGCGGCCGCCTCCAGGTATTGCCGAAGGGCCGCCGCACAGTGAGGACAACCCTGGACGTGGCTCTCCAGGGCGTCGCGCTCCTGGATCTCCACGGCGCCCAAGGCGTAGACGGGGATAAGGTCTTGGACCTGCCTACAGTTCACGATGGCTCCTGATGACTGGCGAGGGCCACCCGCAGCTTCTGCATTGCGAGACGCATGCGCGTTTTGACGGTGCCCAGGGGCTGCTGCAACCGGGTGGCGATCTCCGACTGGCTGAGGCCGTGGTAGTATGCCAGGGCTATGACGTTGCGCTGCTCGGGCGGCAGCGTCTCTAAAGCCCTGTTTACCGTCTCCGCCTCCTGGGCCCTCTGCGCCTCGTCCAGAGGGTCTCTGGGAGCGTCGGAGTTGATGACCATAGCCTGGCCCGCCTCATCCAGAACAGCCCTTTGCCTCTGAGCGTGTCGCAACTCGTCAATGGCCCTATGGTGGGTCATGGTCAGGAGCCAGGTGTTGAAGGAACCCCGCTGCGGCTGATAGAAACGTGCCTTGAGCCAGACGTTTAGAAACACTTCCTGGGTCACTTCCTCCGCCTTGGCCGGGTCCCGCAACAGGTGCAGGGCAAACCCGAATACAGCCTTGCCGCGCCGGTCATACAGCTCGCCTAGGGCATCTCTGTCCCCTTGTTGCACAAGGCCTATGACCTGCTCGTCCGAGAGGCCCTCAAAGCTCACGAACGCCCTCTCTATGGGTATACGCTCTCATTGCTACCTCGGATTCCCTTTGCGTTGCCTTTGCACGGCTGCGGCCAGGAACGGGCGTTTCTGCCCAATGCCCCGGCCCAACGGTGTCACGCTCTCCTGTGACCTTTTCCCTGATCGCCGGGATGTTGGCTTCCCCACTTCTCTGGCAAGCCAGATCCGTATCAGAAACGATCTCGTGAACCGCTTTGGCAAGGCCCCCTGACAGTCATTGAACAGAATAACCTAACCCCCTCTGGCTCCCCCTTCCCGCACGGGAAGGGGGAGAACATACATTTGAATCAGTGTGATGCGGCAAAGCCGCATCACACTGATTCATCGTATTACTGTACCTCCTCCTTTCAGG
>JACQUH010000139.1 GCA_016210375.1 Chloroflexota bacterium | reverse complement strand
TCCGGCGTCCAGTACTCCGCTGGCGCACGCAGGTTCCTGGAGGAGATGGTCAGGTTCGCCAGGGAGACGAGGTGGAACGGCAGACCCCTGACCCAGCGGCCCGAGGTGCGCAACCGCCTGGCCGAGGCGGCCATTGAGATAGAGGTCAGCCGCACCCTCTCCTACCAGATCGCCCACATGCAGAGCAAGGGCGCTGTGCCCAACAGGGAGGCCTCGGTCTCCAAGCTCTTCAGCACGGAGATGCAACAGCGCCTGGCCGCCACGGGTATGCACATGCTGGGGCTGTACGGGCAGCTTGCCCCCGGCTCCCCCTGGGCGCCCCTGCGGGGCCGTATTGAGCGCAACTTTCTGACCACCCACTCCGCCACCATCGCCGGCGGGACGTCCGAAATACAGCGCAACGTCATCGCCAACCGTGGCCTGGGGTTGCCCAGGGGGTAGCTGTTTCTTCCATACCGTATGCCAGCGACGGGCAGCCGCTTCACCCTCACCCTGGCCCTCGCCCGCCAAGGAGGTGTTGCCTCAAGAGTCAGGAAGGTGCAGGGAACGCCGTTCCCGCTGGGGGTCTGGGGGTATCCCCCAGATTAAAAATCCCCCCTTCCCTGCTGGGGAAGGGGGCCAGGGGGTTAGGTTAAAGGACTTTTGGGTCAAGGCCCGTCAAGGGCGAGCGAAACTGCTAGCCCCATCCTTCAGCGCGCGGTACGTTTATAATGCGTACCCATGCACCCTGAGTCAGCTTCCGCCACAAAAACACGCCCCAGCCGCCGTGACGCCATCCAGGCCGCCGTTGCCGCTAGCGTCTTCTTGGCCCTGCTGGCCGCGCCCCTGCCCGGCGACCTGCCTCCCCAGGGCCAGCGGGTCCTGGCCATCGTGGGTCTTGCCGTTGTCCTCTGGGTCACCGAACTGCTGCCCAACGCCGTCACTGGCCTTCTGGCCGTCGTCCTGCTGGCCCTGACTGGCGCTGCTCCCGATGTCAATACGGCCATCTCCGGTTTCGCCAGCCCCACCAGCTATTTCCTCATCGGCATCTTGGGCCTGGGCTTGGGCGTCACCCAGTCCGGCCTGGCAGGGCGGGTCGCGGGCTGGGTCATCCGCTGGGCCGGGGGCAGCCCACGCCTCCTCTACTGGCAGATGCTCCTCTCCTACGCCCCCATGACCCTGATTTTGCCTTCCGCCACCACCCGCGGCGCCATCCAGATCCCGGTGTACGACAGAGTGCTGGAGCAGTGGGGGGTGTCGCCGACTCACCCCCTCGGTAAGGCGATCACCCAGAGCCTGGGCTCCCTCAACCGCCTGGCCTCCACCGCCATCCTCACCGGCGGTACCTCCTCCGTTGTGGCCGCAGGTCTGCTGGGAGGCATCGGCTGGGGGCAGTGGTTCTTCCTCCTAGCCGTTCCCTTCTACGCCATGATGGCGCTGGGGGCCGTTGCTGTCTACCTGTGGTACCGCCGGGGGTTCAGCGTCGCGCCCGAGAAGACTGCCCGGGCCGACGCCGCCCCGTGGACGGGGATCGAGGTGCGCGCCGCGGCCATTGCCCTGCTGACCGCTGGCCTCTGGTTCACCGACGCCCTCCACGGCCTGCATCCCGCCATCCCGGCATTGCTGGCCCTGGTGCTGATGTTGCTGCCGCGAGTGGGCGTCCTCTCTTGGGCCGAGTTTGAGCGGGGGATGAGCTGGTCCACCTTCATCGTCCTGGCAACGTCGCTGTCTCTGGCCAATGCTATGGTGGAGGGCGGCGTGGCGGCGTGGATGGCTGGCGGTATCAAGGCGGCAGCAGGGCCTGTGGCAGCTTCCCCCCTGGCCGTCCTGGCCGCCCTGATGGTTGCCTCCCTGGGCATACGCCTCTTCATCCCCAGCATCGTCGGTTACCTGGCCTTCGTCATCCCTGTGGCCGTCTCCCTGGCTGCGGCCCTGGGCTACAACCCCCTGCCCTTCGGACTGGCCGTGCTGGTCATAGGCGACTCCGTGGTCTTCTACCCAGCGGCGGGCACCTCCGGTGTGCTGGTGTACGCCCGGGGCAACGTCACCGGCGTGGAGGTCTTCCGTCTGGCAGTCCTCATGGCGGTCATGGCTTTTTTCGTCGTGCTGCTAGTGGCAGTGCCCTACTGGACGCTGGTGGGGCAGGGGTTGCGGTAGGGGCGCGATGATGATCATTGAACAAATACGTTGCCAATGAGACCCAACCTCTCCCCCTGTGGTTCCCCTCTCCTGGGAGGAGAGGGGAACGATATTCTGAAGAATGGGTGTGATGCGGCCCTGCCGCATCACACCCATTCAAACCTATCTTCTCCCCCTTCCCGTGCGGGAAGGGGGAGTCAGAGGGGGTTAGGTCAGAACCCAATGGGCACTTTATTTAGTCAAAGACCTTCAGGCTGGGGTGCAAAAAGCCATTTTGAGATAGTTACTTAATCCCCATTCCCGCATCGGGAACCCCGATGTACCGGGACTCTCCGTTGCGGAGAGGGGGATCCTTCAGCCGAAGGAGGGGACAGGTCGGAACCGCAGGAGCACAAATATTTCGTTGATGACCACCAGTCGGGGGGATGCAGAACACCCCGAAGCAAACGGAACCGGGCCACGCGTTGTCTTTGTGGCCAAGGGCATGGCAAAAAGAGACAACATCAACCAAAGGAGACGACATTGTTTCGGCGATTCCTCAGGGCGTTGCAGTTTGACCGCAGTCTCTACCAGGAGTTGCAAGACGACCCCGCGGCCATCGTACAGGCCGTGGGTATCATGATGCTGGTTAGCCTGGCACTGGCCGCCCCGGGCATAACCGTCTACCAGGTGGGTCGCAATCCCGTGCTGGTCATCCTCTGGAGCCTCGCTTTCAACCTTACCCAGTGGTTTGTGTTCAGCCTGCTGGGCTATCTGCCCAGCCGGTATCTCATCAAAAGAGGAGTTACCTTCGGGTCGTTCCTGCGCATCGTTGGCTTCGCCCTGGCCCCAGGGGTGTTCAGCGTCTTCCTCTCCCTGGGCGGGGGAGCCGTCGCCCTGCTGTTCAACGCCATGGTCATTTTGTGGGTGCTGGTGGGCATTATCGTCGCGTACCTTCGCGTGATGGGCGTGTCCATCCTGGCAGCCTTTCCCATGGCGGTGATGGGAATGTTCGTTGCCTACAACCTGCAGGACCTCTACACCTGGATATTCTTCTAGCAGTTGCTCACGACGTTGCGAACGCCCCACGCGGGGATGAGACAAGGCCCTGAGAATGCCACCCGCCGGCGGTTTTCAACGGGATGACCACTCCCCTCGTGGTCCCCCTCTCCGCAACGGAGAGGGGGACGGTGATTTGAGGAATCGGTGCGATGCGGCAGAGCCGCATCGCACCGATTCAAACCAATCTTCTCCCCCTTCCCGTGCGGGAAGGGGGAGCCAGAGGGGGTTAGGTCGGAACCAAATTGGCAGGTTATTTCGTCAATAACCATAAGGCTGGGGCATCATGCCGCCCCCTTTAGGGGCGGTGCCAAGAAGGGTTTTGAGATAGCATCTCCGACCCTACAGCCCCTCTTTGAGCTTCTGGGCCAGCTTCATGGTCATCCCCGGCACGCCGGCCAGCTCCGAAAGAGGGGCCTCCTTGACGGCGGCCACGGAGCCAAACTGGCGCAGGAGCATCCGCTTGCGCTTGGGGCCGATGCCCGCGATGGCGTCCAGGGCCGACCTGACCGAGCCCTTGCTGCGGCGCTGGCGGTGGTAGGTGATGGCGAATCGGTGGGCCTCATCGCGGATGCGCTGCACCAGGAATAGCCCCTGAGAGCCGCGGGGCAGCAGTATGGAGTCAGGGTCGTGCGGCAGAAAGAGCTCCTCCCGCTCCTTGGCCAGGCTGGCCAGGGGAACCGCCTCGGCGATACCCAGCTCCAGGAACACCTGGTGGGCCGCGCTCAGGTGGCCCTTGCCGCCATCAATGATGACCAGGTCCGGCACGATGCCCCAGGTATCTTCCTTGGCGGCGGCGTTGGAGGCCTGGGGAAGCCCGCCTTCGGGCCTGGCGAGGGCGTCCTGTCCTTCGGCGGGGCGTAAGGGCGTCCCGACTTGTCCGGACGCCCTTACCTCATTCTTACCCTCACCCTCTGTCCCTCTCCCTTGACGGGACAGGGGTCGGTTATCCGCATCGGCGGGGGTCCCACCCGTAGGGGCACGGTATATCGTGCCCCTACGGGTGGGGAAGAGGCCCCCTTCTCCCTTGACGGGAGAAGGTTGTGATAAGGGTGAGGCATTGGCCAACAGCTCCCCTTGCCCCGGGTCAGCGCCCGGCGTTGAGCCACCCTGGTCGGTTTGCAGCCGCTCGGCCAGGCGGCGGAAGCGGCGGCGCAGCATCTCCTGCATCATGGAGTAGTCGTCCACGCCCACCACGCTCTTGATCTGGAAGCGGCGATAGTGTCCGTTCCTGGGGCGTCCGCCTTCAAAGACCACCAGAGAGCCCACGGAGTTGGTGCCCTGGATGTTAGAGATGTCGTAGCACTCCATACGCTGGGGGAGGCGCGGCAGGTTCAGGGCCTCCGCCACCTCCTGCATGGCCTGCTGGAGGTTCTCCGAGTCCGATTGCCATTTGATGGCCCGCTGCTTGAGTCCCTGGGCAGCGTTTTCGGCGGCCATGCTGGCCAGGCGTTTCTTGGTGCCACGTTCGGGCACGTGGAGCCGCACCCGCTGGCCCCGCTTGTGGGTCAGCCACTCCTCAATCAGGGGCGCTTCTTCGCCCACGGGATGCTGGAGGACAAGCTCCCTGGGGATGTGGGGTGCAGCGTCGTAGAACTGCTTGACGAAACCCGCCATGACCTGAGAGGGGGCGTCATCCTGCGTTCCCTCCATCAAGAAGTGGTCGCGGCCAATGAGCTTGCCGTGGCGGATGAAGAACACCTCCACCCAGGTCTCGCTGCCGGTGCTGGCCATGCCCAGGATGTCCTGGTCCTCCTGGCCGCCGGAGTCCACCTTCTGCTGCTCGTTTACCCGCTCAATGGCCCGTACCTGGTCCCGCAGAATCGCCGCGCGCTCGTACTCCAGACCCCCGGAGGCCTGCTGCATCTTGAGCCGCAGGTCCTTGAGCACCCGCTCGGTCCTGCCCTCCATGAACAGGATGACCTGCTGGATAACCTCGCGGTACTCCTCCTTGCTGACGTAGCCCGTGCAGGGGGCGACGCACCGGTGGATGAAATACTCCAGGCAGGGGCGATCGTCATCGCCGGTGATGGCCTTGGTGCAGGAGCGGTACGGGAAGAGCTTCTTGAGCAGCGCCAGGGTGGTGCGCACCGAGCCAGCGCTGGCATAGGGGCCGAAGTAGCGCGCGCCATCGGCCTTGACGCGACGGGTCAGGTATACCTGCGGGAACTCCTCCGAGAGGTCAATCTTGATGAAGGGGTAGGTTTTGTCGTCCTTGAGACGGGCGTTGTAGGGCGGCTTGTGCCCTTTGATGAGGGTGTTCTCCAGGATCAGGGCCTCAGCCTCCGTATCGGTCACCAGGTACTCAAAATCAGCGATGAGGCCCACCATCTGGCGGATCTTCGGCTCCAGGTTGGCGGGCGAGCCGAAGTAGCTGCGCAGGCGGTGGCGCAGGACGGCGGCCTTGCCCACGTACAGCACCCCGCCGGCGGCGTCCCGCATGGTGTAGACGCCGGGGGAGGTGGGCGTAGCGGCCAGGCGCTCAGAGATGGATTCGGCGGTGAGGGTCATAAGATGCGACGCACAGAAATTAGGGAGGTCGTATTTTCAGTTCTCTGCAAATCTTCTTGACCAAGAAGTCCCTTATCTCCCTATGCCGCGGTACGGCGGCGTGTTCACCCGTGAGCTGATTGACGTACCATGTGTGCTTTGCACCCTCTCGTTCAGGACGGCATCCCTGGGATTCAAGGTAAGCAATCATGTCCCGTCTTTTCACAGAGCATTGCCATCCAGAGTCAGCTCCAGCTCCTCAATTCTCCTGTTTACCCCCAGAACCGCCTTGGGGTCAAGCTCAGCCAGCTCATGAAGGGCAATCAGGAGGCTTTCTCTTGCTGCTTTCAGGGTGTGCTCTTGGGCATTGACCCCTGGGACTTCAGGTATGTACCCTACGTACCAGTTCCCTTGCTTTTCAAAGACAGCGTGGAGTTTCAATGTCTTGGTCATGCCCGCACCCTCTATGCTGGAGCGTTGGCTTTGAATGAGCTTATTCTAGCATTTCCCTGTGGCCTCAGGCTTGTCTCCCTCCTGCCTTCGCCCTTATGATTGGTCTAGCCTCTTGCCGCCAGGAGCCCATGCCAGAAAAATAAGGGGATCATCCCTTTGAAACGGACGTGGGGGAGCAGCGCTAGTATCCAATGTCATGCTGAGCCAGCGAGCGAAACGGAGCGCAGCGAAGAATCTAAAGCGCATCGCCAGGAGTTGACAAGCTGTCAGAATGAAAAAGCGACGGGCTATCCAGGTGTACGCCCTAGATGCCCCGGTCACGGGATTTACCCTGAGCAAGGCCGAAGGGCTCCCTCAGCATGACATTAGGAAAGCCCGATTCAGGCATTTGATCGCCAGAAGAGAGCCTGCCACTGCTTCAACAGGACGTTAACCTGTACAGTCCTGGGACCCTACTGGGAAATGCCCGTGGCTTCCTGTAGCGTCTGAACCGGAGTAATCTGAGCGGTACCGATTTTCATGAGCGGCCTGAAGTAGCGGGCCACTGACCCAGGATCAGGGGCTTCCAGAACGAAGTAAAGGATGTGCTGCGGTGACGCAATGTACGCCCCCAGCACCTTCACACCGCACTCCTTGGCATGGTCTTCCCGGGCCATCTGATGCACCGGGAGAGGGTGCTCCACTGGGCAGGATTCGGGCTGGTGGGTGTGTGTAGCGATGAACAGCATTGTTCCCTCCTGGGGGAATCCCCTGGCGACACTGGCCAGGATTCCCTGTTCCCTACTGTAGCGACGGCGCAGCAGCGTTGCGTTAGGGCAAATCTACCATACTGGGCGTGGGAGAACAAAGGGGAGTAGACAGGCAAGACTGTCCAATCCCGGCCTCTTGGAACCCCCATCTGTATGCCTATCATTCCTGGAAGGAAAGCCGGTGGAGTGACCATGCCAGACCAGCAGATAGCCGTCCTCATTGATTACGAGAACGTCGGCCCCAGCGCCATCCAGTGGGTGCTGGACCAGGTGTCGGACCTGGGCCGAGCCACCGTCAAGCGCGCCTACGCCGACTGGGTCGCCATGCGCGATCAAGCTAACCAGCTTGTGGAGCTGGGCATTGAGCCGGTACAGATGTTCCGGGTCACCCGTGGCGGCAAGAACTCCAGCGACATGCGTCTGGTCATTGACGCCATTGAGCTGCTCTACCAGTCGCCCGTGGACACCTTCGTCATCGTCTCCTCGGACAGCGACTTCGTGGCGCTGGTGCGCAAGCTGCGCTCCGCCGGCAAGACCGTCATCGGCGCGGGGCGCAAGGCCACCGTGCCGCGCGCCCTCGTAGCCTCCTGCGACCGCTATTTCTCCCTGGACGACCGCGCCGGACCGGAGCAGCCAAAGCCGGGCCGCTCCCGGCGGGCGTCCAGCGTGGCCGTGGCGCCACCGCCTCCTCCCAGGGAAGACTCCTTGCTGGCGCGCGCCGTGCAGGCCACCATGGACGAACAGGGTCGGGCCATCGGAAGCCGCGTCTTCCAGGCCATGCAGCGCATGGACCCCGCCTTTGACTTCCGCGCTTTGGGTCACTCCACCTTCTCCAGGTACCTGGAGGCGTCCCCGGAGGTGCGGGTCACCCGGCCCCAGGGCGGCGAGGGCGACATCCAGGTGGAGCTGGCCGACCGGCCTGGGGTGGGCGCCGCTCCGGCTCAGCGCAACGGGCCGAGCTGGGAGGCCACCATTGACGCGGCCTGGAGCGCCCGCGCCTCCAAGGCCGGCAGCTACCTGACAGGGCAGGCGGCGGCGGCCATGGCTGCCAGGGCCCTGGGAGCGCCCAACCTCAAGACCACGCAGTTCAAGACCCTGGAGCGGCTCATTGGCGGCAGCAGGCTGCTGGAGTCCCACTGGGCCAGGGAGGGCAACCGCGTGGTGCGGAAGCAGGGGAACGGGTAGCAGCGGTGCGCTATGGCTATGCCGGTCGGCAGGCTCCTTCCGTAGTGCCGAAGCATGCTTCGCCCCTACCCCTGGATCCCAGCACGACAAGGGAGGTCTGCCCTGCGTATCGTCTGTGCGCAGGCGCAATGGATGGCTCTACAGGGGCCTGGCTGTGGCAGGCAGGCCACGACTTGGCGATCATCACCCCCGAAGGATGCAACTGCCAGGGGAGAGATCAACTGATATCATAGACGCATAGACGTACAGGAATATAAACGCTCAGGCGTCTGGAGGGCGGGTATGTCCAAGCGCATGACAGTCATTTTTGAGGATGAGGATTTGTATACAGCATTGAAGGTGGAGGCGGCGCGAAAAGGTCGTCACGCCAAGGATATTGT
>JACQUH010000138.1 GCA_016210375.1 Chloroflexota bacterium | reverse complement strand
GCGGCCCGTTGTCGTAGAGCATTTTTTCGAAATGCGGAATCGCCCATTCGGCGTCGACCGAATACCGGCAGAAGCCGCCGCCGAGCTGGTCGTAGATGCCGCCCCGGGCCATGCGCTCCAGGGTGAAGTCGGCCATGGCCAGGGCCTCGGTATCCTTGGTGCGCAGAAAGGAGCGCAGGAGGAACTCCAGGGCCATGGGCTGGGGGAACTTGGGGGCCTGGCCGAAGCCACCGTGCTCCTGGTCAAACTCCTCCTTGAGGCCCTGGTAGGCGCGCTGAAGGACCTCCGAGGTGAGGGGTTCGCTGCCCTGGGAGGCCATCACGCCGCTCCTCAGGTGTGCAGTGAGCTGCTCTGCCGATTGGACCGCCTCTCCCTTGCGGTTCCGGTAGATATCGGCGATGGCGTGGAGCACACGGGGGAAGCCAGGCATCCCGCCGCGGTCCTCCGGCGGGAAATAGGTGCCGCCGAAGAAGGGCTTGCCCTCCGGCGTCAGGAAGACGGTCATGGGCCAGCCGCCGCGACCGGTCTGGGCCTGGACGGCCTGCATGTAGATGGCGTCAACGTCGGGGCGCTCCTCCCTGTCCACCTTGATGCAGATGAAGCCCTCGTTCATCTGCCGGGCGATGGCCTCGTCCTCAAAGGACTCGTGGGCCATGACGTGGCACCAGTGGCAGGCGGAGTAGCCGACGGAGAGGAGGATGGGCTTGTCCTCCAGCCTGGCGCGGGCGAAGGCCTCCGGCCCCCAGGGGTACCAGTCCACGGGGTTGTGAGCGTGCTGCTGGAGGTAGGGGCTGGACTCCCTGGCGAGGCGGTTGGGCATGAGGGACGATCCTTTGGGGCAGGCGGTACGCAGTTGGCGAATGCTATTGTCGCACGGTGGAGGAAGGCGAGCAATCGGGCAGGGGGACATAGAGCGTAGAGCATGGAGCACAGGGGCTGCTGGCGGGAGAAAAAGGTGTTACGGCAGGTTGGCTACCCGTCGTCACTAGGCCAATCGCTACAGTGCTCGTACCTGGACCAGTTGGTGTCTTGAAAGGCCCGCACCAACGATTCCACGAATAGTCCTCTTGGCTGCTGGGGCAGGACAACCCGTATCAGTTTCGCGTCTGAAAGCGGGGCTATGTGACGGACGTTGTTGACGAAACCAGCATCTTTCGTAAAACAGATGTCGTAAGCCGGGGCAACTGTTCGGTTCAAGGCGCTGTCTGCCAGGCCCTTGAGGTGCAGGCTATTGACTGAATCTACCTCATGCCCCAGCGCCCGCAGGGTGACTACCAGGGCTTCTGGCAGGTTCTCGTCAAGAAGCAGCCTCATCGGACGGCGAGCAGTTCAGAGTGGGCCAACTCTGCCAGGGCGCCCCGGACTGCCTCTTCGCTGAGGCTGGGATACTCCTTCACAATCTCGGGAATCGTCATGCCGGTGGAGAGAAGCTCCAGGAGCAGGGCTATGGAGATACGGGTATCCCGCACGCGTGGGGCGCCACCCAGGTGTTCCGGGTCCGCAACGATCCACTTCATGGCTACGCTGCTCCGTTGAAGAGAACCTTGAGGTCCTATTCTACCACGATGGGAGACGGGCAATCGGGCAATGGGGCAGGCTGGCGCAGAGGACAGAGCATAGGGCATAGGGGCATACGGACATGGGGGCTCTTCAAACGGGAGACGAACCGGCTGGGGAAGCTGCCGAAGGATTGGAGAGGATTCGCTGCTTACCGAAACGATGGCAGCAGGGGAGGGGAGATAATCAGGCAAGACTCATACCTGCGGCCCTTGTCCAGACTGCACCTGAATGTGCCTGGGTAAAACACCCAAGGCAACCAGTTTGGCGCAGGGGCAATGCCGAGATCAAATGTTTGAGGATTCCAGCGGTGCCTACCGCTGGAACGTATTTCTATTTCTTCCCGGGAGGATTGTTCCCTCTACCTGGGCCAGATGGATTGGGTGTCCTACTTGGGAAGTTAGGATTGGATCCTCCGCCCTTACCACCACTTTTTCCTCCACCTCCTCCGCCCTTACCACCACTTTTTCCTCCACCTCCTCCGCCCTTACCACCACCACCCTTTGCCTGTACCACTACTGTGCTCATGTTCAGACCCCTCCATTAACTTACGGGGTATCCAGCCGGATTTCCCGTCTAGGCTTGTAATTGAAGGGTGTTTTGCCCTCACCCCGTTTTGGGAAAACAATCATAGCCTCCTATGCTTTACATGTCAAATGCATGTTGAGTTCCGTCTCCGAGTTATTCACCATGCCGGAAAGCGGCTACGGCCTGTACCCGCCGTCTTTCAGCAAGCTCTTCCCTTTGGCAGCGCAGCGATGGTCTCCTACAACGGCAATGTTCTGATGCGTATTCGTCCTGGCTCCATGACGACGATGCTGCCGCGCTCAAGGGCGTCCTGGAGGTCGGCGAGCTTAGGCAGGAGAGTATTGGCCTGGTAGGCCGAACGGCGGGCCAGGCCCCTTCGAAACAGAATCACAGACGGATGACTAGCTTCCCACCAAGCTAAGATCGCTCCGAAATCAGTGTCGGCAGAAACGAGTATCCGTCCTTCGTCGGAGGCGAGAGCGAACACCTCCCGGTCAGGAATGCTCTGCATGCCGCGCTCGCGCAAATGTACTGCGTCGTGGCCGGCCTCTCGCAAGCGTTGGGCAAGTAAGGGAGAGAGGGCGTTGTCAATAAGAAACTTCATGTCCTGAGGGGAAGCTCCCGCTCACGCACGGCCTCAGCGGCAAAGCGTAGTGACTCCCATATGTCTTCTGCCTCCAGGTCCGGGTATTCCTCCAGGATCTCTTGAATGGTCATTTTCTGGGCGACCATGTCCACTACGGCGGCAACAGGGATGCGCAGACCACGAATGCAGGGCAATCCGCCCATTTGATTTGGGTTGACGGTGATGCGCGTGTACTTCAACGCTCTCTCCTCAGCCAAAGGATGTTACGATGCAATAATAGCATGGGGGTTGGTAGAATGAATCTACCGTTCATGCAACTCCCCGATGATGGTAAGCTACGGCCTGTACCCGCCGTCTATCAGTAGGCCCTTGCCCTTGGCGGCGGCGACGGCGAGGCGGTCGCAGCGGGCGTTTTCTCCAATGCCAGCGTGGCCCGGGACCCACTGGAACCCCACGGAGTGGAACTCGCAGAGCTTCAGGAGGCGTTCCCAGAGGTCGGGGTTGAGGGCCCTCTGGTTCCTGGTGCGCATCCAGCCGTTGGCGCGCCACTTCTCGGCCCAGCCCTCCTCTATAGCGTTGACGAGGTACTGGGAATCGCTGTAGACGGTGACGTAGCAGGGCTGGGTGAGGGCCTCCAGGCCGGCGATGGCGGCCATGATCTCCATGCGGTTGTTGGTGGTGCGACGGTAGCCGGCGGAGAGCTCTCTGCGGTCTGATCCTTGCAAAAGGACAACGCCATAGCCGCCGGGACCGGGATTCCCGATGCATGCGCCGTCGGTGTAGAGAGTGACCCAAGGGCGAATCGCGTTCATGGTTGTTACCAGTGAGAGATGTTTGAAGGAGTATCTTTCAAGAAACGCGGTGGCGCAAGGCTGCCCAGGAACAGGCCGATACCTCGCCCCTACCGAGGGCTGACAGGATGGGAGATGCTTCGCGGCGCGATGGGGCACGAGACATCGCGTTTGACCGCTCCGCCCAGCACGACCACGGGCAGTCCTTACCCCTTCACCACGCCCAGGGGCCTCATGCGGGCGACCTTGCGGCAGAGGCCGGCGCCCTCGGCGGCGTCAATGACGTTGGCAACGTCCTTGTAGGCGCGGGAGGCCTCCTCGGCCAGGTCTCCCCGGCTGGCCGCCATGACGATGATGCCCTGGGCCTCCAGCTCTCGCTGGATGTCGCGGCCCTTCAGGGCGCGCCTGGCGGCCCCGCGGCTCTCGGCGCGCCCCGCTCCATGGCAGGTGGAGCCAAAGCTGACCTCCATGGCCCTCTGCGTGCCCACGGCCAGGTAGGAGTACCGCCCCATGTCGCCAGGGATGAGCACGGGCTGGCCCACGGCCTGGTAGCGCTGGGGCAGCTCCGGGTGGCCGGGCGGGAAGGCGCGCGTGGCCCCCTTGCGGTGGACGCAGAGGCTCAGCGCCGCCCCGTCCACGGTGTGCTCCTCTATCTTGGCGATGTTGTGGCAGACGTCGTACACCTGGGACATGCCCAGGGCCTGCCAGGAGCGCCCAAAGACGCCGGCGAAGCTCTCCCGCACCCAGTGAGCGATGGCCTGGCGATTGGCGAAGGCGTAGTTGGCGGCGCAGCGCATGGCGGAGAGGTACGCCTCGCCTTCCGGCGACCGCACGGGGACGCAGGCGAGCTGGCGGTCGGGCACGTCAATGCCGTAGCGTTTGACGGCGGTGGTCATGACCTTGATGGCGTCGTCGCAGACCTGGTGGCCGAAGCCCCGGGAGCCGCAGTGGAACATGACGGTGACCTGGCCCACGCCCGTGATGCCCATGGCCCCGGCACCGGCGGCGTCAAAGACCTCCTCCACCGCCTGCACCTCCAGGAAGTGGTTGCCGGAGCCCAGGGTGCCGAGCTGTCCGGCGCCGCGCTGGCGAGGCCGCTCGCCCACGTCGGTGGGGTCGGCCCCGGCCAGGCAGCCGTGCCCCTCCGTCGCCTCCAGGTCCTCGGCCACGCCCATGCCCTGTCCCACGGCCCAGCGGGCGCCCTGGCGCATGACATCGTCTACCTCCTCGCCGCCCAGGCGGATGCGCCCCGAGGAGCCCAGCCCCGAGGGGACGTTGTGGAAGAGGGCGGAGACGAGGTCGCGCAGGCGCGGGCGCACCTCGTCCTCGGTGAGGCCCGTGCGCAGGAGGCGGACGCCGCAGTTGATGTCAAAGCCGACGCCGCCGGGGGAGACAACGCCGCCGCGTCCCACGTCGGTGGCGGCGATGCCCCCCACGGCAAACCCATAGCCCCAGTGGACGTCAGGCATGGCCAGGGATGCGCCGACGATGCCGGGCAGAAAGGCGACGTTGGCCACCTGCTCCAGGGCCTGGTCCTCCTGGAGCTGCTCCATGAGGGCGTCGCTGGCGAAGATGACGCCGGGGACTCTCATGCCGGGCTTATACGATGCGGTGATCTGCCAGCGGTAGGCGTCCAAGCGTGTTAGTGGCGGGGCCATGCGGGAGCCTCCTTGGGAAGGTATCTCAGAAGGTTTGTGTACCGCCTCCTGATGGTCATGTACAAAATGACCTAACTCCCTTAATCCCCCTTCCCGCATGGGAAGGGGTAGAAGATTGTTTTGAATGGGTGTGTTGCGGCAAGGCCGCATCACACCGATTCTTCAGAGCATCGTCCCCCTCTCCGTTGCGGAGAGGGGGACCACAGGGGG
>JACQUH010000150.1 GCA_016210375.1 Chloroflexota bacterium | reverse complement strand
TGGAGCTTCATGATGGCGTACAGCAAGGCGTCGGGCCTGGGGGGACAGCCAGGGACATAGACATCCACCGGGATGATGCGGTTCACTCCCGGCACGACGCTGTAGGACTCGTAGTAGGGGCCGCCGCTGGTGGCGCACACGCCCATAGAGATGACCCACTTGGGCTCCGCCATCTGGGCGTAGAGGCGCTGGATGGCGGTGGCCATCTTCCAGGTCACGGTGCCGGCAACAATCATCAGGTCCGCCTGGCGGGGCGTGGGCCGGAAGGCCTCCATGCCAAAGCGGGCGATGTCAAAGCGGGACATGGCGGTGGCGATCATCTCAAAGGAGCAACAAGCCAGGCCAAAGGTGAGGGGCCACACCGCCGACCTCCGCCCCCAGTTGAGGAGGGCATCCATGGTGGTCACGACCACACTGCGTTGCAGGCCCTCCGGCACCTCCAGAAACGGCTCCCTCAGGGGGGCCACCGCAGTGTCCTTCAGGTTCTGGACCTCTGCGCCTTCTGCCCGGTCCAGGTCCCACGTGGTAGCGTGCAAAGGCAGCGGCCTCTGGATTTCGCCCGACATGGGGGCCTCCTACTCCCACTCCAGGGCCCGCTTGCGCCATGCATACGCCAGGCCGATGGCCAGGATGAGGACGAAAACAAGCATCTCCACCAGGGCAAAGAGGCCCAACTTCTGGAGGCGGAGCGCCCAGGGATAGAGGAAGACGGTCTCCACATCAAAGATGACGAAGAGGAGCGCATACATATAGTAGCGGAAGTTGAACTGGGTCCAGCGGGCGGGGCCAATGGGCTGCACCCCACATTCGTAAAGCTGGGATTTTACTGGGTCCGGCTTGTGGGGGCGAATGCGAGCAAAGGTGGCGAGCCGGGAAAGAAGCAGCATCCCTACAGCGAGAGCGACTGCGCCGAGGGCAAACACGGCGATAAGAGCGTACTGGCGGAAATAGTCCTCAAACATGCTGCTCCAGAATCGGCCTCCTGGACTGGCCTAGCCACTATACCATGCGGGCCTTGGGCCATCAAGTGAAAAGATGCACAAGCGGCTTCGGGGCGCAGCGACTCCGGTGGTGCGCCAACGGTGGCAGGGAACGAGCGACGGATTGCCCTCTCCTTTCGTTCTGGGTATAATGCCGCCACGCTCGGGAGAGAATTGACCATCCATGCGCATCGCCTCTGCTGCTCTCTTTACGCTCTTGGGGTTCCTTGTCCTGACCGGGTGTACCTTGGAGGTCCCGACTCCGACGCCCACCTCAGCACCCATACCCACCCGAACCCCCACTCCCCCTGGAGCGCCCGCCCCTGCCTCCCCTACTGTCTCGTCGGCCATAGCCACCACAGCCAAGACCCCTGCGCTTGCCATGACGCTGACCGCCACCGCAACACCAGGACGGGCCGAACCCGACACACCAACGCCCGCTGTCATCAACACACTAACGCCGTCACCTACACCAACGTCCACGAGGACACCCACCCCAACGGCGACGCCCACGCCAACGCCAGTCCCTTTCAGCAAGCTCACACTGGTAAGTCGAGGAATCCAACTGAACCAACCCAGCCAGATTCAGGTCGTCTTTTCCCTGCGTGACCAGGAGAACCACGCTATTGTGCTACCCACGGAACAGTTTCAGACAGGACTACGGATCACCGAAACGGGCCCTGGCACCCCGCCGTCGGGGGAAGAGATAGACACCTCGGAGACCAGCTTCTTTGTCCGCTCCGGGGAGAACTTTGACCTGGAAGCTGTCTTCGTGCTGGATTTCTCCCAGAGCATGGCGGACTATCGCCTGCCTGACGGTCGTAACGGCATCCAGGCAATGATTGAGGCCTTTGATCACGCCCTTGCCAGGATCCCAACAACCCACCGGGTTGGCGTTGTGGAGCTTCATGACAGAAACGAAGCTCCCAGAACCCTCTTCCCCCTCACCCTTGACCGAAGCGCGCTGCTTTCCACGGTGCAGGACTTTGCCGCGGGGGCGGGGACCAGGTTTGACCCCGGCTCTTCCGAGATTCGCAGGGCCATATCTGTGGCCCTTGGCCTCTTTACCTCTTCTGCTCAACGTCCTTACACCACACGGGTCCTTGTATTCCTCACCGACGGCCGGGACCGGAGCAGCACGGTCACCTGGGGGAGTATTATCAGCATCGCCCAGGGCAAAGGAGTGCAGCTTTACCCCCTGGGAATAGGCACCGTCCTGGAGGGCGACTATACTCAGTTGTTGCAAGCCGCCCAGAGCACAAGTGGCTCTTACTACAGCGCCGATCGGGTGGACAGCCTGGATAGGATCCTGCAGGGTCTCGTACAAGACCTGCGGGGGCAATACGTGGTGAGCTATGTCACGTTACGCACCTCTGGGACATATACCATCCAATACGACATGCGGATAGGCAATGTGTTGTCTTCCCCGTACCGGACGGCGCCGATCAACATCGCTAATTTCAAGGGCGATGACAGGAAAGGGGTGGTAACCTTTGACCCGCCCAGCCTTGACCTGACGAACCACAGGGCGGTCATGTACATGCGCGCGCTTCACATTCCCCGGAACATCTCATCCATCCGGTTCAAGCTTGAAACCCAGCAAGCCTTGACCCTGACTATCGTTCCAAGAGAGGATGGCGGCCTGCTGGATGGCTGGCAAGTAGCAAAGGAACCCGATAGCTCCGGCTACTACACTGCGGCCGGTCTTCAACCCCTTGCCTTCGGGTCCTTTGGACCCATGTTCAGGGTTGTGGTGGATGGCGTTG
>JACQUH010000129.1 GCA_016210375.1 Chloroflexota bacterium | reverse complement strand
GACTGGGGTACCGGCCGCCGGCCCCAGAGACGGCGCGGCAGTGGCTGGACCAGCCATGTTGTTCCCTCAAGCAGGCAACAGAACGAGCCTGCAAAACGAATACTGACCCCAGACAACACGGAAGGTCGTCTGAAGAGCCAGGACTTTGGGGGCCCTTGCCCCTGATCGCCCCCATCTCGCCATCCAGACCAGGCCACTCACGGATTAAGGCCTCAACGGTTCTGTTTGCTTTTGCGTGTAATTCAATCCCCCCGACTAAAGTCGGGGGTTAACTCAATCCCAACCTGGCACTAAAGTGCCAGGTCAAGCTAGTCGCCACTCCCAAGCAAACGGAACCTTCTCAGCAGATCCAAGCCGGGGTTGCCAATCTTTTTCATCACGATCAAGTTCTTGCCGTGCGAGCGGGGACGCCTATCGTTATTGGACTGCTCACCCTCCCAGACGAGTTGAATGGAGCCAGGCTGCCACGCCAGCCTGGCTCCATTCTCGTAACCGATGCAGAAACGGGAAGGCTAGCTCTTGCGGTGTAGCGCCCAGAACACCCGCTCCGGGCTCATGGGGAGCTCGGTGATGCGGGCGCCCGTCGCGTCGTAGATGGCGTTGGCGATGGCCGCCATAGGCGGTACCAGGGGCACCTCTCCGACGCCCCGGACGCCGTAGGGACTGTCCGGGTTGGGCACCTGCACGATGGTCGGCTCAATGAGGGGCAGGTCCAGGGACGTGGGCATGCGGTAGTCCAGGAAGGTGGGGTTGCGCATCACGCCGTCGCCGAAGACGTACTCCTCGGTTAGCGCCCAGCCGATGCCCTGGGCAACGCCCCCTTGCATCTGCCCTTCCACCTGCGTGGGGTTGACAGCGAAGCCGCAGTCCTGGAAGGCATGGTAGCCCAGGAGGGTCACCTTGCCTGTCTCCGGGTCCACCTCCACGTCCACCACGTGGGCGGCAAAGGAGGGAGCCGCCTTGAACGTTCCCGCCGAGCCGGAGGCCAGCACCGGCCCGCCCCCGGCGGCCACGCTGCGCGCCCCCAGGTCTTGAAGGCTCACGGTCCGGTTCGGGTCCCGCAGGGAGTGGAAAAGGCCAGCCCGGTAGCCCACCTGGTCCTGGGGCAGGTCCAGGAGGGAGGCGGCCCGGCTCTGTAGCTGGCGCTTCAGGTTGTCGCTGGCCTGTTTTATGGCGGAACCCATCGTGTTGGTGGTCTTACTGCCGCCGGAGTTGGAGGCATAGGGGGCGGTATCGGTGTCCAGCGTCGTGACCGCTACCCGCTCCGTTGGGACCTGGAACTCGCTTGCCACCATCTGTTTGAAGGCCGTGCGCGTGCCGGTGATGTCCATGGTGCCCACCTCCAGGCCCAAGGACCCGTCGCCGTTGAGCTTCAGGAAGCAGCTATTGGGTTGCAGGCCGCCCATCCACATGCCGCAGGCGATGCCCCTGCCCTGGTTCGGTTTGCTGGGGCGGTGGCCCCAGATGGGGTGTCTTTTCACGGTCTCCAGGGTCGTGCGGAACCCGACCCTGGGTAGAGGTGTGTCGTTGGGCATCCGGTCGCCCTCCCCGGCGATGTTCTTCAGTCGCAGTTCCAGGGGGTCCATGCCCAGGGCGCGGGCGAGGCGGTCCATGTGCTGCTCCACGGCGTAGGCTGCCTGGGGCGCTCCCGGGGCGCGGTAGGCCCCTACGGGTGGCTTGTTGGTGACGACGTCGTACCCTTCCACGCGGAGATTGGGGACCTTGTACACGCCGAAGCTCAGGTTGGTGGCCGCGCCGACAGGCCCGCCGGGGTAGGCGCCGCTATCCATGATGACCCGAATCTGTGCGGCGGTGATGGTGCCGTCTCGTTTCACCCCCATTTTCACCCACGCAACCGAGGGCGACCCCGGCCTGCCCGCCTTGAACTCCTCGTCCCGGCCCATGACCATCTTCACGGGCCGGCCAGTCTTGACAGCCAGCAGGGCAGCCAGGGGCTCCAGCAGGCCCTGTCCCTTGGAGCCAAAGCCGCCGCCGAACTCCGTGGGGATGATCCGTACGCGGTGGGGAGGCAGGTTGAGCACCTCTGCAACCTGCTGTTGCACGGCGAAGATGCCCTGAGAGCTCACCCAGATAGTGAGCTTGCCGTCGGGGTCCACCTTGGCCAGGGTGGCCCGGGGCTCCAGGTAGCCTTGGTGGATCATGCGGGTGCGATAGGTGTCCTCAATGACCACGTCCGCCTCGCGGAAGCCCCTTTCCACATCGCCTCGGACCAGCTCCACGTAGGTGGAGATGTTGCTGGGCGTGTCGGCGTTCACCCCGAGGGTAGTGGTGAAGAGGTTCGGGTGAAGCAGAGGAGCGCCGGGTTGCATGGACTGCTCGGCGTTCTCCATCATGGGCAGCACCTCATAGGAGACCTCAATGAGGCCCAGGGCCTCCTCGGCAGCCTGGAGGGTGGTCGCGGCCACGGCGGCTACTGGCTGGCCGGCCCACAGGGCCTTGGCCCCGGCGAAGACGGTACGAGAGGCGTTGGGCCGAGAGCCGGCCGCGTGCTCCTCTTCATGGCCGGGGTCGTAGGCCTCGGCCGGCGCGTCGTGGGCAGCCCCTGCCTGGCCGGGGCGCAGGTCGCCGGCGGTGACTACGGCCACGACGCCTGGGACGCCGAGCGCCCTGGCGTAGTCTATGCGGCGGATGCGCGCGTGGGCATGGGGGCTGCGGAGGATCTTCGCATGGAGCATACCAGGCAGGCTGAAATCCGCGCCGTAGCGGGCGTCGCCGACGACGCGTTCCAGGGCGTCGGCCTTGCGCTCCCGCTGCCCCAAAGCTGTGAGTGTTTGCTGCTGCACCACGTTGCGCCTCCTGGGCTTCGCTCTGAGTTATTGAGTATGCCGCCGGCCTCTCACCAAGTGAAGACTATGATAGCAAACTCCTGCCATTATGCTAGTGGCCCGACTCGGAGGTGACTGTTACACTCCCGGTTGGCAGGCTGGCTTTTCCCCCTCATCCCGGCCTTCTCCCACTAGGGGAGAAGGGGAACTCCCTCTCCCTTGATGGGAGAGGGAAGGGTGAGGGTGAAGCCAACCCTATATGGAACAGTTACGGCCCGGAGGCTCCCAGAAGGAAGCGAGCGTTCTTCCTCCCGCCACAGGGTTGCCTCTTCAGAAACCCCAGGCCCTCCCCGTTGCGAGAGGCAAGAGATGCCTCGTCCCTCGGCTGAAGGCAAAAAATAAGCGGGGCCTGGACAATACGCCAGGCCCCGCCTTGGGCTACCGGTGCTACGCTGGGACAGGAGCTCTCTGAGTCACCCGAGCCAGCTTCTCCCGCACGGTGCGCTTCATCCCTCGTATCTTGTCCAAACCGGGGTAAACGCCGTTCTCCGCCTTGCGGTCAAACAGCATCTCCCCATCCACGAGGACCTCAAGCCGCCCGTCGGCTACGGGAGTAAGGGTCACTCCGAGGTCACCCTTGAAGTCGGACCAGAACTCGGTGGCGATCCACGCCGCCTGGGGGAGGTAGCCTCAACCGAGACAGTACCGAATTTCCATCTGCAACTTACCTGAGTTATCTGCCATAGCTCTCACCTCCTTTTTATTTTGAGCCGCCCGTCCGAGGCTGATAGGCAGTATACCGCCTCTGCTGGCGCGTGTCCAGAGCCTGCAGGGAGGGGTCCTCCTGGTGGTCGTTGAGCACGCTTCGGCCAGATCCGTTAGCCCCTTGGGGTGAGCTAATTGCACCATAAGCATAACGGGACTTCTGTCCTGCCGCAATCCGCACCCTTCTGGCAACTTCTGGCAAATCTGCTACCTGGCTCTGCCAGACGCGCCCCCTTACTGTGGGTTCATGAAAAAGGGTGACATTCCAGCGAGGCTCGCAATGGACTTAAAGACTGTTGAGGCCTTCGACGCCGAGGAGCGCCTGCGCCGGGCCTACGATCTGGTCCCGAGCGGAGCAGTTGCGGACGGTTGCTTCCACAAGAGCTGCAAGGGCAGGGACTGGCATGCGCTCTGAGATGTTGTAGAACCGGGGGGCGGGATAGCGGAAGGGGCTTTCGCTCCCTTGGGGCGGATGAATGGCTGGAACCACTGCCGTTTCCCGACCTGGAAGGGCCGGAGTTCCCTGTGAGGAGCTTCCTCCTGACTTGAGAGAGATCGTCGCTGCCCATGCCGAGGCCTTCCAGGTGCCCGCGGGCATGTCAGCAACACTAGCAATTGGCGCCCACGGCGGGGCAAGTAGCGGTAAGGCAGTCGTTTGGGAGCGTGTCTCACAGAGTTCGAAGCCTCACGAATATCGTCGTAGTCACGCGAGATAAGTATGTAATATACCCTATTATGGCTATACATAAGGGTATAGTCCCAAAACAGCCACCTGTGGGAGAATGGT
>JACQUH010000135.1 GCA_016210375.1 Chloroflexota bacterium | reverse complement strand
TTTGGTCCCCCTTCCCCAAACCTACCCCCTCTATTCCCGTAGGAGAAGTGTTACCTATGTGCATAGTTAATGTGTTACCTATGTCCCCGGTTGCACAGCTGCGCCATTTGCCAGGAGGGCTACACCTGGGTGGAGCCCATCTCGCGCAGGGCGATGTCCCGGCGGTAATGGCAGCCCTGGAAATGGATGCGGGAGACATTGTCGTAGGCCCTCTTTCGGGCCTGGGCAATACCGGCACCGGTGGCGGCCACGGATAGCACCCGTCCGCCGGCGGTAACCACATCGCCATGCTGGTTGCGGGAAGTGCCGGCGTGGAAGACTTGGACATCGCTGTCCACTGCCTCCAGGCCTGATATGGGGAAGCCTGTGTGATAGTCCCCCGGGTAGCCTTCCGAGGCCAGCACCACGGCCACACAGGCGTCAGGCGTCCACTCCACCTTGATGTCGTAGAGGCGGCCCTGGACTGCCGCCAGCAGGACTTCGGCCAGGTCCGTCCTCAACCTGGGGAGGATGGCCTGGGTCTCGGGGTCGCCGAAGCGGGCGTTGAACTCCAGTACCTTGATGCCGTCCGGGGTGAGCATCAACCCTGAGTAGAGCACGCCGCTGTAGGGACGGCCCTCCCGGGCCAGGGCCTGGACGGCCGGCTCCAGGATGGTCTCCTGGGCCTGGCGGACCAGCTCCGGGCCGAAGATGCCCGGCGGGCTGTAGCTGCCCATGCCGCCGGTATTGGGGCCACGGTCGCCGTCGCCCACCCGCTTGTAGTCACAGGCGGGCACCAGGGGCACCACGGTGCGGCCATCGGTGAAGGCGAGCAGGCTCACCTCAAGGCCGGTGAGGCATTCCTCGACAAGCACTCGGTCTCCCGCAGCGCCGAAGATGTGCTTACCTAGCATGTTGTCCACAGCAGTGGCCGCCTCTTCCCTGGTCTGGCAGACAATAGCCCCCTTGCCTGCGGCCAGGCCATCGGCCTTGACCACTATGGGGGGCTGTTGCGTCTTGACATAATCTAGGGCCTGGGGAAGAGAAGAGAAGGTCTGGGAGCGGGCGCAGGGGATGCCGTACTTGAGCATAAGCTCCTTGGCGAAGGCCTTACTGGTCTCGATCTCGGCGGCGCTTTTAGTAGGCCCAAAGATGGGGAGGCCCCGCAAGCGGAACAGGTCCACGATGCCCTGGGCCAGGGGGGCCTCGGGGCCGACCACGGTAACGTCAATCTCCAGCCGCTGGGCGGCGTCCGCCAGGGCGGGCAGGTCGGTGGTGGGGATGGGGAGGTTGGTAGCGATGGCGGCGGTGCCGGCGTTGCCCGGGGCCACGTAGATCTTCTTGACCTGAGGGCTCTGGGCCAGCACCCAGGCCAGGGCGTGTTCGCGTCCCCCGGAGCCGATGACGAGGAGGTTCACGGGAGACAAGTCATGAGCAGGCCCGGGATGGGGACCAGGCGCTTGCCTATGGGATCAACCCCCAGGCCGAACTCTTCCAAGGTCACTGCACCCAAAAGGGGTTGAGAGCCTTCCTCGCCAAACACGCAAACGGTGTAGCGGATGCGTCCGTCCAGGCGCACTCGCACCTGGGTCACCGGGTACTCCACGCGGCGTCCGTCCGCTAAGGTAAAGGGCCAGTTCTCCTGGGGGACGACTCCCAGCCGCTCTAGCAAAGGCCGAGGAACCAGGGTGTAGCTGGAGCCGGTGTCCACCAGGGCCTCCAGCTCCTGGAACTCGCCTCCGGACAGGGGCGCTATGCCCATGCAGTAGTAGAAGGTGGGCACATTGTTACATCTATAGTTATAGTTCTTCTAAACGCTTGTTGATCAGTTCCTGCAACTCTTGTACTTGGTGTCCAGCCGAACTCGCTATTTTGTCCCAGTTCTCTGTATCACGTGAGTTTGCAATGGCTTCCGTAAATGCTTGGTGAACTTGATATGCTCTGTTTATAAGCTCTGGGTCTGAGAGCTGAAATCTCGCGCTGCCAAAGCCACCAGAGGCTGCCCATTCGTCCCATTTCTTCGTCCAGAATGTAACGAGGTCGCTCCTATTGCGGTTAAGCGAACTGCCTACCTGATCAAGCAAGTTGGCGGCGGTCGCTGCTTCCGCTCGGAAAGCCAGCAGCGGTGCGCTTCGTGCCTCCCGCCTTCTTTGGCGCTCTTCCCGCCCGCGCACGTCATCGAGTTGGAGCTTGAGGCGTCTTTCGGCTGCATGGTTGCTCTGACGCGCGACAAAGTATCCCGTCAGCCCAGTTACTGCAGCTGGGCCGATAACTAGCGCTACCTGGGCCCAATCAGCCATCGCCGAAACTCCTTGCCTTGGGCTACACCAGCACCTTGATGCGCAACTCACGGAGCACTTGGGCAATTTTGTCTTGCTGGGGCAGGTCATGCAGGCTTACGCCGCTGCTAACACACAGGAGCTCAACCCCAACGGGCGTGCCATCGGAGGCGTAGTCTATCCGGCGTTCCCGGTCCAGATCCTCGCCGTAGGCATAGGGCTTGTCACTGAGCCAGATGTATAGAGCATCGGCTTCTCTGTCGTATTCATACTTCAACATCTCTAGTCCCCCACCGTGATGACCAGCAGCGGTAATGAGGCTTTCTTTACTACGACTTTGATACGGCGTCCTCCGGGGCGTCCAACGTAGATTGGATTTCCCTCTCTGTCAGTATAAGAGGTGTGGTAGTTTCTTACCACCTCCTCCACTTCAGAAGGGGATATGCTTCGTTGACGCATGCGGCCCTGGGCGTGTCTGGTGCACCTGATCTCCTCAGGCCCATCCAAGGGCTACTCCCACTCGATGGTGCCGGGGGGCTTGGAGGTGATGTCGTAGACGACGCGGTTGACGCCGGGGACCTCGTTGACGATGCGG
>JACQUH010000132.1 GCA_016210375.1 Chloroflexota bacterium | reverse complement strand
GCTCATGACGCGGCTCATGATGCGGCCCACCTCGTTCCGGTCAAAGAAAGGCACGGAGAGGGCCTGCAGGTGGTCAAACATGGTGGTGCGCAGCGTGTACAGCACCCGCTGGCTGATCTTGCCCAGCACCCGGAGGTAGAGATAGTTGGCCGCGAAGTTCGCCGCCACAATCGCCGCAAGCAGGACGGCCGCCCGGTCAAGGCCGCTCAGGTTGTGCTGGGCGATCACGTACTTGTTCAGTGTGTCGGCGATGAGCTTGGGTGTGGCCACCACCGTGGCCGTGTAGACCAGCATAAGGAGGATGGCCAGGGAAAAGAGGGCCAGGTGCTCCTTAAAGTAGGGCAAGAGCCGCCTGACCACCTCGTGGTTGTACACATCGCCACGGTCTTCGTCGTCCAGGCCGCCTGGACCGCGCCAGTTCCCACCGCCCCAGTGGCCTCCTCCGCCGTGCATCATGGCTGGCCCCTCTTTGCCATAGGCTGCACCTCAGCGCCGGCCATGGCGCCATTGCCGCCGAAGGCGGCGTGGCCGCCATGGCCGGCGGCAAGCACCGCCTCCTGGGGGTGCAGTTGCAGCTCGTAGACCTCTGCATAGGGGCCTGGGGTGCTCAGCAGCTCCTGGTGGGTGCCTTGCTGGACTATCTCGCCGTCCTTCATCACCACAATGAGGTCGGCGTTCTTCACCGTGCTGAGCCGGTGGGCAATGACAAAGGTGGTGCGCCCTTTCATGACCTCGGCCAGGGCCAGGCGGATGATGTGCTCCGTCTCCGTGTCCACGCTGGAGGTGGAGTCGTCCAGGATCAGGATTGGCGGGTCCAGAAGCACGGTGCGGGCGATGGCCAGGCGCTGTCGCTGGCCTCCCGAGAGGGTGATGCCCCGTTCTCCCACCCAGGTGTCGTACCCGTCGGGCAGCGTCAGGATGAAGTCGTGCAGGTAGGCGATCCTGGCCGCCTGCTCAATCTCCTCCTGGGTAGCATCCACTTTGCCGTAGGCGATGTTTTCCCTGATGGTGGTAGTAAACAGGAAGACATCCTGCTGCACCGTGCCAATGTTGGCCCGCAGGGAGGCCAGGGTAACGTCCCGCACGTCTATGCCGTCCAGGGTGATGCGCCCACCGGTCGCGTCGTAGAAGCGGGGGAGGAGGTGCACCAGCGTGCTCTTCCCGCTCCCGGGAGCGCCCACCAGGGCAATGACCTGAGTGGGCTTCGCCTCCAGGGTGATGTTCTTCAGCACCGGCGCGAGGGTGTCGTAGGTGAAGGAAACGTTCTCAAACTGGATATGGCCCTTTACCCTGGGCAGGCCGATGGCGTCTGGTTTTTCCTTCACTGGCGAGGCCGCATCTAGGGTGGAGAAGAGACGCTGGCCGGAGGACACGGCTCTGGAAAAGGAGTTGATGACGAAGGAGGCCATGCGAATGGGCTGGGCTAGCAGCCCCAGATAGAAGATGAACTGGGCCAGGCCGCCCGCCGTGAGCTCTCCAGAGATGACCAGCCGGCCGCCGGCCCACAAGATGAACACCGTCACCCCCAGATGGTAGATGGTGACTATGGAAGTATTGGCCGCCTGGTAGACAACCGCCCGGTAGGAGTGGTCCGTCACCTGCTTGGCCCGATAGTTGAACCGTTGCCGCTCGTGTTCCTCTGCTGCAAAGGCCTTGACCACCCGCTGGCCGGAGAGGTTCTCCTGGAGGACGGTGGTCATGTGGCCCAACTCGTTCTGCACTGTCAGCCACTCGCGGCGCAGCTTCAGCATTGTGCGGCCGGTGCTCCACACGACGAAGGGGGCAAAGAGGAGGCTCATGAGCGCCAGCCTCCAGTTGAGCATGGCCATGGCAGCCCCCACGCCTACCACCAGAAAGACCATGTGCACAGCCCGGATCAGCCCCGCCTGAATGAACATGCGGATCCCTTCCACGTCGGCGGTGGCCTTGGACATGAGGTTGCCTGTCTGTTCCTTGTCGTGGAAGGCGAAGCTCATGCGTTGCAGATGGTCGTAGAACTCGTTGCGCAGGTCGTAGGCCACCCACTGCCCGATAGCCTCTCCCAGGTACTGCTGGCCGAAAGCGAACACCCCTCGGGCCATGCTCACCGCCAGGATACCTACGGCCAGCATGACGAGTTGGCCCCGGTCGCCGGACTGGATCACGGTGTCAATGGCGCTGCCCAGCATCCTGGGCACCAGAAGAGAGAAGAGAGTGACGCCGACGACAGCGAGGTATGCCAGGGCCAGAGGCCCCTTGTACTTGGCTGTCTTTTTGACTATCCGCCAGATGATGCGCATGCCTGGTGTTCCCCTGGCCTGGGAGCTGCTTTAGGATTTGACGGAAGCCCAGCTGGCTTTGTGAGCTTCGTGGCGATACCCACTTGCGGATTATAAGCCCAGGGCGGCAAGTATGCAAAACGGCCTATCGCTGTGTTCCGTTTGCATGGGAGTGGTAGCCACATCCCCCGACTGATGGTCATTGACCAAAGACCTTGCCAATGAGACCCAACCTCTCCCCCTGTGGTCCCCCTCTCCTCCCAGGAGAG
>JACQUH010000012.1 GCA_016210375.1 Chloroflexota bacterium | reverse complement strand
CTCCGTTGCGGAGAGGAGGACGATTATTTGAGGAATCGGTGTGATGCGGCTTTGCCGCATCACACCGATTCAATCCAATCTCCTCCCCCTTCCCATGCGGGAAGAGTCTGTCTCTTCGCTACGCTCAGGGCAAGCTCTTGAGTGAGCCGAAGCCGCCGAAGCCCTGAACCCAGTGAAGGGGCAGCGAATAGGGAACCGAAGGAGGGCGCCAGAGGGGGTTAGGTCATTCTGTGAATGACCATCATCCCGGGGTTGCAGAACACCTCAAAGCAAACAGAGCCGGCAGGAAGGCCGACATCCCACTTCCCATCGCCTGTGCTATACTCACGCTTGTCTCAGAGGAGCGATACAAGCTCCCTCTCGCCCCGAACAGGGAGCAGGTGAGGGACCGAGGAGGTTGACATGGACTTCTTTCGCAGCCTGCACTTCATCCCGGGCAACCGGCAGGACATGCTCACCAAGTCGGGCGCGCTGCCGGCGGATGTCCTGGTGCCAGACATGGAGGACTCGGTGCCCGAGGGCCAGAAGACCCAGGCGAGAGAGCTCATCCGAAGCATGTTGCCCACCCTGGCGCAGAAGGGTCAGATGGTCATGCCGCGCATCAATGCATTGAACACTGGCCTGGCCCAGGACGACCTTATCGCCATTGTCTGCCCTCATACCTATGGCGTCACCGCAGGCAAGGTGGAGTCGCCCTGGGAGATTCGGGAGCTGTCCAACCTCCTGGAAAACCTGGAGCGCAGGGCTGGCATGGAGGTGGGCCATACCAGGATCGTTCCCTGGCTGGAGAACGCCAAGGCCGTGATGAACGCCTACGCCATCGCCAGCTCCTCGTCCCGCATTGCCGGCGTGGCCTTCGGCGCTGAGGACTTCACCGATAGCATGGGGGTGGAGCGGTCCGAGGCCGGCGGGGAGCTGGCTTACGCGCGGGCCGCGGTGGCCGTGGCCGCCCGCGCCGCCGACGTGTTGGCCATAGACACGCCCTACGTCAACTTCCGGGACACGGAGGGCCTGGCCAGGGAGATAAAGGCTGTCCTGCCCTACGGCTTCAAGGCCAAGTTCTCCATCCATCCTGTGCAGGTGGAGGTCATCAACAAGCTGTTCAGCCCCTCCGAGGAGGCCATCGCCTACGCCCGCCGCGTGGTGGCGGCGTGGGACGAGGCGGCGGCCAAGGGCATAGGCGCTTTTGCCCTGGACGGCAAGATGATAGACGTGCCGGTGGTGAAGCGGGCCCGCACCCTGCTGGCCCTGGCCGACGCCATGGCGAAGCGGGGATAGCACACTCTCGTAGGGTCGCTCACGATGCGCCCCTACTCGCTGGCACCCCATGGCATTGCAACAACCGCTTCCCCCCGACTCCATCTCGCTGGAAGGCATGGCCTTCTACGGCTACCACGGCGTCAACCCGGAGGAGCGCGCCCTGGGCCAGCGGTTCATCGTAGACCTGCACGTGTACCTGGACCTCTCCATGCCCGGGGCGTCGGACATCCTGGCCGACACCATCAGCTACTCCGAGCTGTACAGGACAGCCCAATCCGTCCTGGAGGGACAGCCGTATAACCTGTTGGAGGCGGTGGCCCAAGCCCTGGCGCAGCGGGTACTCACCTCGTTCCCTGTGAAAGGGGTGAGGGTCAGGGTGACAAAGCCATCGCCTCCTCTTCATGGCGGGGCGACGGGAAGCGCGGCTGTGGAGATCTACCGAGAGTTGCCCAGGGAGGGCCAGTAGCCGTGCACGGAATGACCCGGAAATCGCCCGTCCTGCCTGCCCTCTTGCTGGCGACGCTGGTCCTGGCGGCCTGCTCCTCCGTCGTCCCCACACCCACACCCGCTGCCACTCTGTTGAAATTGCGCCCGATCCTGGCCAGCACCGACCTGGCGGTGGGGGTCAACCGACTGACCTTCGCCCTGCTGGACGCGCGTTCCGCTCCCGTGCGGGCCTCGGCGGTGGAGGTGGCCCTGGCGTACGTCCAGGATGGCACGCGAGTTCCCCAGGCCACCGTGCAGGCAGTGTTCCGGCCCTGGCCTGCTGGCCCCGGCGGCGTCTTCACCGCGGAGGTGGACTTCCCCCAGGCCGGCCAGTGGGTGGCCGAACTGACCCCGAAGGACGGAGAGGCCGCGGGCGAGCAGGCCCGCATGGTGATACCCGTCCAGGAGCACAGCGCGACGCCATCCCTGGGTTCGCCTGCCCCCGCCACGGTGAACCCCACCGCCAGGGATGTGGCCTCCCTGGACGAGATCACATCGGACCTGAAGCCCGACGCCGACCTGTACGCCATGACCATTGCGGAGGCAGAGCGCTCTGGCAAGCCATCCATCATCACCTTCGCCACTCCTGCCTTTTGCCAGAGCGCCACGTGCGGCCCCCAGGTGGACGTGGTGAAGCAGCTCAAGGACGCGTACAGAGGCCGGGCCAGCTTCATCCACGTGGAGATTTACGCCAACCCCAAAGAGATGCAGGGCAACCCCTCTAGGGGGCGGCTGGCTCCAGCCGTAAAGGAGTGGGGCCTGCCCAGCGACCCCTGGACTTTCGTTCTGGACGCCCAGGGGCGGGTGGCTGCAAAGTACGAGGGTTTCGTCTCCTACCCGGAGCTGGAGGAGGCGCTGCGGCAGGTGTTGTGAGGGGGTAGTCTCGGTGTCGGCCAGTAGGGGCGCAAAAGCCCGCCCTTGAGTAAGCCGAAGCCGCCGAAGCCCTGAACCTAGTGAAGGGGCAGCGAATGGGGAAGCGAAGGGCCTTGCGCCCCTACTCGCCTGTCTTGGGCCTCCCTCAGTCCGTCACATGCACCGCCACCAGTTCTCCATCGCGCTCCCTGTAGGAGACCGTTAGCTCATGACCCTGCATCTGGTGCTCCCGGATGTGGGAGGGCGTGAAGCCAATGTTACCCTCGGCGAAGAATCGCCACACCTCTCCCGAGGAGTCCTGGAGGGACAGGGACGCCACCTCGGTGAGGGAGCGAGCCTGTACGTCCAGGACATGGCCGCGCACCGTCTTTGTGGTGGGGGCACATGCAGCCCCGGCGAGGACCGCCAGGGCGAAAAGCAGAAGCAAGGGAAGGAGCCGGTTGGCAGGCTTCAACGGTCGGGCATTCCTTGCGAAACTATATCAAGACAGCTTCTCTTCCCCCCAGCCAGAAGAGCCTGCCCTGAGCGGAGCCGAAGGGCTGGGGCATGATGCCGCCCCTTATGTTTGTCAACTACACACTTGTGCTGCCGTGGTTCTGACCTCACCCCCTGTAGTCCACCTCTCCCAAATGGAGAGGGGGACTACAGGCTATTGAATCAGTGGGATGCGGCTTTGCCGCATCCCACTGATTCAAGTGTATCTTCTCCCCCTTCCCCCGAGGGGAAGAGCCTGTCTTTCAGTCCCGATTCCCTCGGGGCGAAGGAGGGAGCCAGAGGGGGTCAGGTTATTAAACCAGTAACCATCAGGGAGCGGAACGGAATCGTTCCAAGATGGCTACTGGGAAGCGTCTGCGGCCATTCTCATAAGGACGGCCCCAGACCGTTGCGCGGGACCGGCTACTGCATGGGGGAGTAGCTGGTGGGGCGCATGAGGGTGTTGGTGATATGGGCCACCAGGGGGCCGTCCTTCTCGGTCTCGGCGAAGGCCCTGGCGCGCTCCGGGTCTGCGCGAAAGGCAGCCCAGGCCCGCTCCCGTTGGGCTGCGTCGTCAAAGGCCAGCATGTAGGTGAGGCGGTTGCTTGTGCCTACGTCGTCGGTCCAGAAGCCTACCACCTTGAGGCCGTACTTCCTGAAGTACCCCAGGGTGATGTTGGCGAAACGGTCGTTCAGGGCCGGCAGCTTGCCGGGGACGGCGTGGTACATGCGGAGCTCGTAGATCATGGACGCCTCCTTGAGAAGATGGCAGGGAGGAAGAGCTGTACAGCGGTATACTACCTGAAGTCTCTTGCCCTGTCACCTTAAACAACCCCAGATTCAAGTTCTGGCCCTACGGCTTCTCTATGGGCGCGCCCACGATGCTGCCCCACTCGGTCCAGGAGCCGTCGTAGTTCCTGACGTTGCGGTAGCCGAGGAGCTGGGTGAGGGCGAACCAGGTGTGGGAGGAGCGCTCGCCGATGCGGCAATAGGCGATGGTCTCCCTGGAGCCGTCAATGCCCTTGCCACCGTACAGCGTCTTCAGTTCGTCGGCGCTCTTGAATGTGCCGTCTTCCATCACCGCCGAGGCCCAGGGGATGCTGGCTGCGCCGGGGATGTGGCCGCCGCGCTGGGAGCCCTCCTGGGGCAAGGCAGGCGGCGCCAGCAGCTCCCCACGGAACTCGGCGGGAGAGCGCACGTCCACCAGGGCGATTCTTTTGCCCTGCAAGCCCTCCATGAGCTCGTCGCGGTAGGCGCGGATGCCCTGGTCGGGGTCCTTGGCGCGGTAGACCTTGGTGGAATAGATCGGGACCTCCGTGACCAGGGGACGCCTCTCGGCGACCCACTTGGCCCGTCCCCCGTTCATCAGGCGGACGTCCCTGTGGCCGTAGTACTTGAG
>JACQUH010000124.1 GCA_016210375.1 Chloroflexota bacterium | reverse complement strand
TAGTGCATGATGGAGTAGTCGTACATGGAGGTGTTGTCGGTCTTGAACTCCGGCGACGCCTTCGCCATGAGGTCCTCGTAGCGCAGGTCCGTCGGCGCGATGGGCGTCTTGTCCCGTCCCAGCTTGTTGACGATGATGACGTGCTTTAGCTCCGGCAGGTCTTTGAGGATGCCGGCGATGCGGCCTCGCAGCTCCGGCGATGTGACCAGCACCTTTGCGCCGCTGTCCAGCAGGCGGTCCCGCACCGGGTCCGGGCCGAATGCCGAGAAGAGCGGCCCGGCGATGGCCCCCGCCTTCAGGATGCCGAACACGGCGAAGTACTGCTCTGGGATGCGGTCCAGGAATGTGAAGACGCGGTCGCCCCGCTGGACGCCCAGGCCGCGCAGCACGTTGGCGAACTTGCCGGTCTCCCGCTTCATGTCGGCGAAGGTGTACCGTTCCTGCTCGCCGTTCTTGCCCTCCCAGATCATGGCACGCTTCTGGGCGTTGGGGCCATCGGCGTGGCGGTCAATGCATTCGTGGGCCTTGTTCAGGCCGCCGTCGGGCAGCCAGTCCAGCTCCTTGTACACATCGGTGAAGCGGAATGTCTTCCGCACTCGCTCGTAGCCGGTGAGGTTGGGCCGCACCTTCATGCGGGAGAGGGGTGGCTTGCTGGTGGTCTGATAAGACGGCATGTGGGCCTCCGCAGGTGGGAATGGGAGTAGGCACAAGTCTAGTACGGGCGCTAGGGGGAGTCAACCTTGACCCCCATGGCTCCACCATAGGGGCAGTTGGTAGAAGCGGACCCCCACGGGGCGGAAGGACGCTGGTTGACAAGCGTCTGCGGTGAAGGCATACTCGCCTCTGCCAAGACGGAGTGAGAACAATGAATATCAAACAGCAACTCGCTGGCTTGAATGAGTTTCTTACTGCAATCTATGGGACAGATACTCGCCTCAGCTCTCTGTTGACAAGTTTGGGTTTTCGCTTTGAGCAGGTAGAACTCATACGGAATCAGCACCTTGAGCACGTAGTAGCGAGTTTCCTGGAATCGTTGCAAGAAAGGATGGCGACTGGCCAGGATGGAGAAAGGCTGCATCATGTTGTCAGTCGCTGGTTCGGTCTGGATGGCGCCGCGCCAGATACGTTTGAAACGCTCGGCAGAGACTTGCACATGACCCCCGAAATGGTGAGGCAACTGGAAGAAAAGGCCCTTGGACGGTGTAAGACAAAAGCGAACCTGCAGTTCCTCAGGGCGGCTCTCCACACTATTGCCCTCAAGCTAATTGACGAAGTCACTGACCGCCCTGAGCCTCAGAGCATAGTTAGCAAGCTTGGCGAACTTGAACAGATCCGGACAGCCATTGATGTTATGCGAGCCGAGTACGAAGCCAAACGCACAGAGGTCCTGAATAAAGTGGCATCGGAGTTGGACGCTCTGGAGGAACAATATGCATCGCTTTTCAAGGCTTCAACCGAACACATGACTGGCCTGGAAGCCGAGATCAAGAACGATGCGCTGCGTTACGGAGAAACAATTTACAGTGACCAGCTCTGCGTGGTGTACTCCAAAGCGCGAATATCCTGGGACACAAAGGGCATCGCTCAATATGCGGAATCGCATCCAGAGTTGTTGCAATACCGTAAGCAGGGCGAGCCAACGGCCAAAATCCAGGTCAGGAGAAAGATACCTGTCTAGCCGCCCACCATCCACCCGTAACCCAGCCCCAGCACCCCTCCGCCTGCCACCACCCACACCGAGTTGACCCGCGTTCGGAACACCACGGCCAGCGCCACAAGAGCAAGGACAATCGTGAAGGGGTCTACGATGGAGGCGCGCCCTAGCTGCAATGCCACGCCGCCCATGAGCGCCAGCGAGACGACGTTGACGCCATCCAGCGCAGCGGCAGCCAGGGGCGAGCGCCGCACCAGGGGCAGGATCCGGCTGAGGAAAGACACAAACACAAAGGCCGGCAGGAAGATGCCCACCGTCGCCAGCACCGCCGCGGGCAGCCCACCCACCACGTACCCCACGAAAGTGGCGGTGGTCAGCACCGGCCCGGGCGTGAACTGGCCCACGGCGATGGCGTCCAAAAGCTGCTGCTCCGTGAGCCAGCCCAGGCGGTCCACGAAGTCGCCCCGCAGGAAGGCCAGCAGCACGTACCCACTGCCGTACAGCACGGAGCCGATCTTCAGAAAGTTCAGGAAAAGCGTCAGCAGGCTGTACGGGGCCGCTCCCACGGGGAGCGTTCCCAGCGAGAGGCCGCCCAGGGGGAGCAGCGCCAAGCCAGCGGCGCCCCGCTTCGCCAGGCGCTTGCCGCCATGGACCAGCGCCATGACGCCGCCCCCGGCGAAGACCAGCAGCACCTCGTTGACTCCCAGGAGGTACAGCGCCAGCGCACCAACGCCGGCCCCCACCAGGAGCGGCGTCCGGGCAGCTCGCCGTCCCAAGGCCCACAGCGCCTGGAGGATGATGGCGATGATGACGGGCTTGATCCCGTACAGGAGCCACTGCGCTTGCGCCATTGTGCCGTAGCGGACGTAGGCCATCGCCACGGCCAGCACGATGAGCATGGCGGGCAGGATAAACAGCGCCCCTCCAAGGATGAGGCCAGGCCATCCAGCGCGGCGTTTGCCCAGGTGGATGGCCATCTCCGTGGAGTTGGGGCCTGGTATGAGGTTGGTGGCCCCTACCATGTCCAGGAAGTCCTGGTCGCCAAGCCACCCCCGCCGTCGCACCACCTCGTCCCGCATCATAGCAATATGGGCTGCCGGCCCGCCAAATCCGATAATGCCCAGCTTCAAAAAGAGGCCAGCCACCTCTCTCAAGTGCCCCGTGCTGTCGGCGTCTGAGACGATAGCCAACCTCCTGATACGTGTTTCGTAGGGGCGACCCAGCGGGTCGCCCCTACAGCTACAGCATATAGATGCCGGCGTCGTAGGGGCGCAAGCCTTGCGCCCCTACGATTTCCCCCTTCCCGATGCGGGAAGGGGGACCAAAGAGGGTTAGGTCACAGCGCTGCATGCGTCGCCCCTACGAAGGGACTCTACCCGCCGCTCAGCTTCTTGATCGCCTCCAGGGACTCCGTGGCGTGGATCTCCGTGTTCGGGCGATCGTCCACAACGTGGCGGATGACCCCCTCTTTGTCAATGACGAAGGTGATGCGCCGGTCCGAGAGGCGGTCTTCGTTGAACACGCCGAAAGCCTTGGCCGCGGCGAAGGCCGGAAAGTCGGCCACCAGGGGGAAGGCAACGCCGCAATGCTCGGCGAAGGCCTGCTGCGGGGCGGCGGCGTCGGTGCTGGCACCCAGGACCTGGGTGTCTCGCTGCTGAAACTCCGAGAGCAAGCTCTGGAACTTCCGCAGCTCCCGCTCTCAGCCGCCAGTGAAGGCCCGGGCGTAGAACGCCACCACCACGTTCTGCTTCCCGGCGTACTCCCTCAGCTTGTACTCCTTGCGGTCCGCACCGGTGAAGCCCACATCGGGCGCTGGGTCTCCAACCTGTAGCAATGGCATGAAAGCCTCCTCCTGGCCTATAGGTAACTTGTGAGGATGGGGTGGCCTATTATCGCAACGATAGGCGGGATAGGCAACGGGGCAGCCAAGTTGGTTCTGTTGCTTTGTGTGGTGGTACCATCCCCTGCCACTAAGAAACTATCTCAGAATTCCCATTGGCGCCGCCCCCTGATGGTCATTGACCAAATACTTGGGCTGCCGTGGTTCCGACCTCTCCCCCTGTGGTTCCCCTCTCCGCAACGGAGAGGGGACCTAGGATTTGGAGAAACGGTGTGATGCGGCTCTGCCGCATCACACCGTTTCAACTGTTTCTTCTTCCCCTTCCCGTGCGGGAAGGAGGAGCCAGAGGGGGTTAGGTCAGAACCCAATCGGCTATTTGTACATGACCATCAGTCCGGGGGATGCAGAGCACGCCAAAGCAAATGGGACAGCCATGCGCCCTTGACAAGGCGGTTCCAGAAGCTACAATCGCCCCAGTGTCGGAGGCCAGGCGAGAGCGTTCAAGGCAGAGTGGTCGCCATCATAGGGTCAAGCCGGGGACTATCAGGGGCGATCGCGATGGAGGAGCGTATGTCAGAGGGCCGGACTCACGTGGCAGAGAATGACGCCGAGCGCCAGCGCCTGGCATCGCTGGTCACGCGGTTGACCGATGAGGACTTGAGGCGGCCCATGCCCGCCGGTTGGACGGTGGCCGCGGTGCTCGCCCACATCGGCTTTTGGGATGCGCGAGCGGTTTTCTGGCTGGACAGGTGGGGACGCGGCGTTGAGCCCTCAGCCCCCGACTACGAGACAAGAGAAGACGTCAATTGGGTAAACGACTCGACCAAACCCCTCTGTCTGACGCTTCCTCCGCGTGATGCTGCACAGCTTGCCCTCCGGCTCGCTGAGGAAGCAGACGGAAAGGTGGAAGCGCTGAGCGATGAGATGCTGGCGAAGGTCCAGGCGATGGGAGTCCCCTTTAACCTATCGCGCGCGGACCACCGTAAAGAGCACCTGGACGATATTGAGCGCGCCTTGAGCGCTTGACACCCCCGGGCCCCCGGCAAGGAACCTCGGTCCCTTGCACCCTCCGCCTTACGGATAATCCACGTCTGGCGCGGCGGAGGCCTTTGTGACGCGAGGCGGGGCGGCGCGGACGGCCTCGGCGAAGGTCTGAGCGCCAGCCATTGCAGCGCCACAGTGCCACATACATTGCCATGGCCCGGTGAACAAAGAAGATGCCTGGCTTTTCAAAGCCAGGCATCTTCTCTCGTGGTCTATCTCAGGAACGGGACCCCTTAATAGCGGGGGCCGCGTCCACCACCTCTGCTGTCATCCCGCCCGCCACCGCCGTACCCACCACTCCCGTAACCACCGCCACCTGAGGACCTACCGCCGAACCCGCCCGACGCCACCCTGGGCCTAGCCTCGTTCACGGTAATGGCACGCCCGTGGATTTCTTTGCCGTTCAGTGCGGAAATAGCCGCCTGCGCTTCGGACGCGGCAGGCATCTCCACAAACCCAAACCCCTTGGGTCGGTCGGTATCCCGGTCACGTATAAGGGTAACCTCGCTCACTGTGCCATGGGCCTCAAAGGCCTTGCGCAGTTCTTGGTCGGTCACTTCGTACGCGAAGTTCCCCACATAGATTCTCATGATCGCTCCTTGTTGTTGTGCGGCTTGTCGCCGCATTTTGTTGCCTGGCCACTGGACAGGGGCTGTACGCCTTTTCCTCAACGGCCAGATAGGTTTTCTGCTCATGGTGACGGCAGCGTTCTGCTGGCGACATCAATCGCTAGGTCTTGTTTTCGTAAGGCGTTGGTGAACTCCTTTCCACAAATAGTTGGCGAGGGTCGAGTCACCAATACCGAGGATGCTTCAGAGTGCCTAGACATCTCGCTGGAACCCAGGGGCCCAAGGAGGCGGTAGGAAGCAGGGAAGAATTCGCGCGTGGGAGACGAAACACTGCCAGAACCCGCAGTATACCACACATTGGGCACGATAGTAGACCGTAGACCAACGTTGGGGCGACTCGCCCAGTCGCCCCAACAGATCGCACCGGTATCGCCTACGGGGAGCCTGATTCTGTTGCTGCGCCCCGGGATGGCGATCTGGATAGGGCCGCTCGCACGGCTTCTGCCAAGCTGCGGACGCCGGCAGCCTCAATCGCGACGCCGCCCGCGTCGTCTCGCTGCGACGCCGGAATGACCGCTCGCTGGAAGCCCAGGCGGGCGGCTTCGGCCAGTCGGCGGGCAAGCTGCGGGACGGCGCGTATCTCGCCGCCCAGGCCGACCTCGCCGATAGCCATAGTCCAGGGGTCAATAGGCGCGTTTCGCGCGCTGGAGGCCAGCGCCAGGGCCATGGCCAGGTCGGCGGCAGGCTCCTCCAATCGCAACCCGCCGGCCACGTTCACGATGACGTCCTGGTCGGAAAGGGCGTAGCCCAGCCGCTTGCTCAGCACCGCCGTTATCAGCAGAAGCCGTCCAAAGTCCACGCCCGTCCCGGTGCGCCGGGGCTGCGGGAACACGGTGTGGGTTGTCAGCGCCTGCACCTCGGCCAGGATGGGGCGCGTCCCCTCCATCGCCGCTGTGACCACGGAGCCGGCCACCCCCTGGCGGTCGCCCGAAAGGAACAGCAGGGACGGCTCGGCGACTTCCTCCAGGCCCGCGCCGCCCATCTGGAAGACGCCCACCTCGTTGGTGGAGCCGAAGCGGTTCTTGACGCCCCGCAGCAGGCGATAAGGGCTGAGGGTATCGCCCTCCAGAGAGAGCACCACGTCCACCATGTGCTCCAGGGCGCGGGGGCCGGCGACGCTGCCGTCCTTGGTGACGTGGCCCGCCAGCAGGACGGGCACGCCG
>JACQUH010000134.1 GCA_016210375.1 Chloroflexota bacterium | reverse complement strand
GCTCCAGGTCGCCGCTACGGGCAAGGAGGGGCTGGGCGTTGCGGATGTGGGTGGAGCCTGTGGTGGAATAGCGGGTGTGGCCGATGGCGATGTGCCCTTCCAGGCGCTGGAGATCGCTCTCCCGGAAGGCCTGGGACACCAGCCCCATGTTGGTGTGACAGTGGATGCGGGAGCCGGTGGCCGTGGCGATGCCCGCGCTCTCCTGCCCCCGGTGCTGCAACGCATAGAGGCCGTAGAAGGCAGCCTGGGCTACGTCCACGCCCGGGGCATACACCCCAATAACCCCACAGGTTTCGTGAAGGGACTCGTCTTCCACCACCACCCTTCGGCGGTTGGCATGGATTGCCAATAGTCACCCCCGGGCGTGTCAGACTGCGCATCCAGTATACCCTTTTGGTCTCACAAGGGTAAAGGGCCAGCGAGGGGGAAAGGACCTCACCCGCGCCGGGGGGAGCCCTAGTCAAGCTTCGCAACATTGCAGGCACGGCCTAATTCTCGAGAGCAAATGATACCCTCTTGGCGAAGGCTCGCGGAAAGGTGGATGGCAAAGGCCCCGGTTCCAGCGGCGGGCCGGCCAGCGCACCGTCCGCTTGAACCGGTTGTTAGGCCTTCCTAGACTGTCGCAGCGCCTCGGATCCAGTCTCCAAGAGCCTCTCAACACTTGGGCCGGACAGTTCACCGCGTTCCAGCCAGATGATGTGCACTCCCCTGTCTTTCTCCAGGTAATTGATAACCCAGCCCTCTCGTGGCTCTCGGGACAGAACAAGCCAAAGCGTTGCGTCTTTGAGGTCGTACCGGTAGCGATACTCATACAACTGGCTCAACCCGTGGCGAATCTGCGCCAACTCGTTGTCGTCAGTTATGCTCTTCGCCTCGAAAATCGCCGGACCGCTCTTAAGTCTCGTGAAGGTGTCCACGAACTGATTTGCTTCTACTCGATGCCCCTGGGCCCCTAGGAACTGTCCGAGGATATCGAGAAGCATGGTATGCGTTGCGTTGGCTGACTCGAGTTTCTCCTTCGCGTAGCTCGAAACAACCGAGCGAACGCTGGCGTCTGGTTGTCTGCCCGTGGCTCCTCTACCTCGGAGTACTCGGGATTGTGGTAGAGCCGTGACCGAGCGTTCTACGGCCTCCCGCGCCGCCTGAAGGGTGCGAGCCATGTGACGTCCCACGGCCAACTCTTCAAGACCTACACGCGCGGTAGCCATATCCCCCCGGCGCAAGGCTCCGGACACCTCGCCGAGGATCCCCGCCGTGCTTCTTGCCTCCCCCCGCGACGGCTCCCCGAGCGCGAGGTGCACTGCACGCCAGTCCCATTGGTCCCGGCGTGCACATCGAGAGAACATCCCCTTCACTTCTGAAATGCAGTGTGCATCAGACGCCCCTATCTCGTCTTCCTTCTTCAACAGTTTCTCAACTCGGCCCAAGCAGGTCACGTACCTTGGACGCATCCGGTCAGAGATGGGGAGGAATCCAAAGTTCGAGTCCGTTACTTCGACGTGGTGCCGGTCGGTATCCACATTGAGCATCCAGCCGGTCAAGGGCTGGCCTGGTAGGATGGTCGCGGATGCACGATGGATGAGGTTACACGACCAGCCTGCCGGTAGAAAGCTTGACTGTGCGCTCCAGGCATCCCCTGCGAGTGGGGACATCGGAATCACCTCAAGCCTCGATCCGATGCTCAAGTAGGAATCAGTCATGTGGCACTCTGCTGCATGAATGGCCTAGCTTTCGATTAGGCTGGATATTGCAGCGTAGTATCCCGAAGGCAGGGTTATGCGTCAACGGTCGGGATGGTCCGCCTGCGACTAGACGTAGTGCAGGTATTGCTGCCCCAGTCCCCGGGGCAGGCCCGGGGCAGGCCCTTTCCTGAACAGGGGGAAAGATGGCTCTCTGCACCTCAGCCTGAAGGCTAAGGCATGATGCCGCCCCCTTCAGGGGGCGGTGCCAAAGAGATTTCTACCAGAGTTCTTGCTGGGGATAGGGAGCCATCGCACCCGTCGCGGGTAAGCAAAAGGCGCCACCCGTGCGGGAACGGGCCGCCATCCCCCTGAAACCAAGGCTGGCCCAGGACGCATCCCGGGCCAGCCTTTTCCCTGTCATCCCCCTTGCCCTATCCCCTGGGCAACCCCAACCCGCGGGTGGCTACCTGGTCCCGCATGATCTGCGTGCTGCCGTGGTTGATGCCCGACTGGAAGGCCCCCATCAGATTGTGGGCGTAGAGGCCACTCTGAATGGCATGAGGGGAGGTGTTCAGGAGCTGCGCATACGGCCCCATCATCTGCACGATGCTTTCCGTGCTCTTCACACCGTGCTCCGGCGCCCACACCTTCTCCGCAGAGCCTTCGTAGGTGAAGTCCCCTCCCCGCTCTACGATGGACATGCTCCGCAGTGTCATCAGCCGGCAGACCTGCGCCTCTGTCCACAGCTCTGCTATCCTGTCCCGTATGGCCTCATCTTTCTTGATGTCGTACCCGTTGAAGGTGTTCTCCTTGGACCAGTTGACGATGTCCTCGTCCCGCCTCACGGACATCAGGTAGCGGCCCGCGCCTACCCGGTCCAGGTTCAGCCCCATGGCGCCCACATACCACCCCATGTTCTTCTCCCCCAAGAGTGCGCTCTTCGGGACGCGAACGTCCTCAAAGAAGGTCTCGTTGGTCCGCGCCGTCCCGTAGGTGGTGCCAGCAGGCGCCGGCGGGTCGTTCTGGATCGTCCACAGGGGGCGCACGGTGATGCCCGGGGTGTCCATGGGGAATATGAGGATGGAGATGCCGCGGTGCTTGGGGGCGTCCGGGTCCGTGCGGACCATCATGTAGATGTGGGTGGACACGTGGGCGGAGGAGGTGAAGATCTTCTGGCCGTTGATGACGAAGAAGTCGCCGTCCTCCACGGCCCGGCACTGGAGGGAGGCCAGGTCGGCGCCGCCGGAAGGCTCGGTGAACCCCAGGGCGAAGGAGTACTCGCCCCGGATGAGCTTGGGGATGAACTCCTTCTTCATCTCCTCGGTGCCCGCGGCCATGATGGCGGGAGCGCCGCTGCCGCCGCCGCCAAAGCCAAAGCCCGCGCGGGCGAACTCCTCCTCCACAATGTACTGGGTCATGCGGTCCTTGCCCGCGCCGCCGTACTCCTTGGGCCAGCTCACACCCAGCCAGCCCCGCTCCTGCACCTTGTTCAGCAGATCTGCGGAGCGAGCCCCTCGCCCTCGCCGCTGCCGGGTTTCTCCGCCCTGGGACGGCCCTTCCGCCGCCTCTCGCTCTTGTCTTGCCCGGCCAATGTTGGAGAGGTTCTCCGCAACGAACTTCCGTATATCCTGGCGTAGCACATCCTGCTCGCTGTTCCATCCAAAGTCCATGGTTGCCCCTTTCTGGCTTCCGCCAGCCTACGCCCGAGAACTCGCCATTTCTTCCCACATAACTGTGTCCCACGGCGCGAACGCCTCAGTTCATTCTGGCATTGGGGTGGTATCCTGTCAAGGATAACCTTCCTGTGGTAAGTATTCGGTTTTCAGGGGCGGAGAGCCCTTTGCCTACGCCGAAAGCGTGAACGCGGCGAAGGGTTGAGCGACTACCTCAAGAAGCTCCTCTGCACCGCCCCCTGATGGTCATTAACAAAATAATCTGCCAATTGGGTTCCGACCTAACCCCCTCTGGCTCCCCCTTCCCGCACGGGAAGGGGGAGAAGACTGGTTTGAAACTGTCTGATGC